>JALQUY010000009.1:17051-24818 GCA_023260615.1 Schleiferiaceae bacterium | reverse complement strand
TGGTTCTTAACCTCGGTCATAGCGGCCATCTTTTCGTTGTGAATTTGGGCACGAGCGGCGTCCAAAACTTTTGCGGCTTCTTCCGAAGCTGCCGTTTTAGCGTCCGCAATGGTTTTGTCGCGCATAGCACGGGCTTCCTTCAAAATCTGCTCGCGCTCTTCGCGGGCTTCTTTCAAAAGTTGCTCATTGTTCGACTGCAAGGAGGCCATTTCCGCTTTAGCGGCTTCAGCTGCCTTGAGGGCCGAATCAATTGCTTCTTCGCGATCCTGAACGGCTTTCAAAATGGGCTTCCAAGCAAACTTCGCCAAAAGGAAAAGCAAGATGAAGAATGTGAGAGTCGTCCAAAAAATGAGGCCAAAGCCAGGTGTTACGATACCCATTGTACTACGTTTCTGAGGTTTACGGATTCACCAAAGAGGCGCGTTCGGCAGGAAGTCCTGCCAAACGGCCCGAAAGTGGTGAGATATTAATTACCCAACAACGCGACAACGATACCGAACAAACCGGCACCTTCAATCAACGCGGCTGCGATAATCATGTTGGTCTGGATCTTACCCGTGGCTTCAGGTTGACGAGCAATAGCTTCCATGGCGCGACCGCCAATCAAGCCAATACCGATACCTACGCCGATAACGGCCAAACCTGCTCCGAGTGCTGCGATACTTCCGGTCATGATACTAGGGGGATTTGAGTTAAAAAAATTAGCGTTTAATGATGTTCTTCATGCATAGCGGCTCCGATGTACAAAGCCGTTAAGAGGGTAAAGATGTACGCCTGAAGGGCGGCCACCAACAACTCCAATACGGAGATAAATAAGGTCAAGAGAACCGACGCAGGGCTAACCCAAACGGTTTCAAAAATGAATACCAACGAAACCAAGCTCAATACAATGATGTGGCCTGCCGTGATGTTGGCAAACAAACGAATCATCAAGGAGAAGGGCTTCGTGAAGATGCCAATAAACTCTACGATCGCCAACAAAGGCTTGACGGCTACTGGCAAACCGGGCATCCAGAAGATGTGGCCCCAGTAGTGCTTGTTGCCATTGACGTTGGTCACCACAAAGGCCACAATAGCGAGAACCATGGTAACCGCAATGTTGCCCGTTACGTTGGCGCCTCCAGGGAAGAAGGGAACCAAGCCCAGCAAGTTGTTGATCCAAATAAAGAAGAAGATGGTCAACAACAAGGGAACAAAACGCTTGTAGTGAGGACCAATGTTGTTTTTCGCAATGTCGTCGCGCACAAAAACCACCAAGGGCTCTACAAAACCAGCCACACCGCGGGGAGCGCCGTTGGGGTTTTTCTTGTAGCTGCGCGCAGCAGGCAAGAAAATCAAGAGAATAACCGCTGCAGCAAAGAGCAGTGCGGCTACGTTCTTAGTTACAGAAATATCCCAGGGGCTTGCGTTGGCTACTTCATGGGTCTCGTGGTCCATGTCGGCATACACGCCGTGTTCGTTGGCTACGTCTGAAGCGTAGTAGATTTTCTCGTGAATGTTGACAAAGCGCTGGCCGTCTACTTCAACCACGTGCGTACCCTCTTGGTCGTGGTGAAACAAGGAGGAAGAGAATACCACGAGGCCTTGTTCCGTGTACAAAATGACCGGAAGTGGGATGCTGACAGGATGGTCATTCCAATCAAAAAGGTGCCATCCGTGGCTGTCCGCAATGTGGTGCATGATGACCTCTGCGGGGTCAAAGGCCTCCTTTTCTTCGCCGTGCTCTACAGCATGGCTATCGCCGTGATCCTCAGCGTGGACCTCCGTCGCAGCTGCGTGTTCATCTGCCGAATGCGCCTCTTCCGAAGCCAAAACGGCTGGCGATGCCATCAGGAAAAGACCTAAAAGGAAGCTGTTCAATTTTGTCATGGGGCCTTGCAAAATGCGCGGCAAAGATACTCCGCCCACCTTCCAAATCCTACTGTTTCTTTATCCAAAAAATGGCCAGTGCAGATTCTGCTATTAGAACGAAAATATAGGCCCCCACAAACTGCAGGGCCTTGGCGTTAAAATCGGGGTCTTCCCGCATGGCCAAGGGCAGGATGACGGCCCCTAAGCCCAGGAGCATTCGGAGAATGCCGCCGACAAAATAGACGGGAATAAACCGCCCTTTCTTTTGGTCTTCTAGCGTCTGCGCCAGCCCAAACAAGCTGATGCCCGTTCCCACCCAGTAGATGTCGCCCACCCAGAAAATGGCGGTGCTACCTAAAATTTGGTAGAAGAGGCCGTGCAAAAAGAGGCCTAACGCATAGGTTAAAAGAAGAGGGAGTGCCCAGGTTTTCATTTGGATTCGTTTAGGACTTGGCGCAAAATAAGGGTTAATGCGACCACGGTTGCCACTAAGCTACAGCCCACGGTCGCCCAGGCGGTTTGCCCATCTCCCCAGCGTCCATCGGCGAGGTCCCAGCGGTACCCTCCGTAGGTGCCAAGCGCAATGACGGCTCCCATTTGGAAAGCCATACCCGAGTATTTTAGTGCGTTTTTCATGCTCCGCTCGCCCTTAGGCTGCTGAAGCTTCGTCTTTCTTGGCGGCCACGGTATCTGCAGGCGTAGCCGTCGTCTTGCGGTTGGCCATCGTGCAGGTACCCGTGAACTGGGCACCCGTTTCCACAGCTAGTTTTCCGGTGTTCAAATCCGCTTGCACATTGGCGGTCTGCGCCAAGGTCGTCAGGCCTTTGATCTCCAATTTGCCAATGACGCGGCCCGCGATACTAGCCTCTTGGGCACGCACTTCGCCGTCCACCGCCCCGCTGGGGCCCACCACCAATTTTCCGCCCACAGAAAGGTTGCCCTTCACGTGGCCGTCAATGCGAATATCGCCTGGAGAGTGGATGTTACCCTGTAATTGGGTTCCTTCAACAATGCGGTTGTGCTCTCCGCCCGCTTCATTGCGTCGTGGTGAATTCATCATAGCGTGTAAATCATTTCTACCCAGGCTTGATAGCCCTTCAAGTCTTTCTGGCTGTAAAAATGCGTAAAATTTTGCACGGTTATAGGCCAGTACTTTGCGTCGAATGGAGAAAGAAACTGTGTAACGGGGGTTGCTCGCTTCACTTTAGTCCGGTAGTCCAGGGCTTCCGTGCTGTTTTTGAATCCGTCGACTGCAATAATTTGGGTGCTTTCGTTCAAGGGAAGTACCCGAATGCTCATCGGTGCCCCCGCAAAATACTGTTGATGAAAACGCGCCAGAGCATTGCGCACATCGTTAGCATTTCCGGCCGAACTGAACACAATCAATACCTGGTGGGGCACCGAAAGTGCCTCCACATACGGTGAAGCTGCTGCCGTCTCATCCACCGCGTCCGCGGCCAAGGCCATCTTGATGTTTCCGGCTGCCACCGCTTGCGGCGTGTTGGGGAATCCCTCTTCCACATCCGTCAGCGCTTGGATATAGGCCGAGCGTCCGCTCTTTCCTCCCACAGCTTGAGCGCGCAACAGGGCCGCCTGCGGAGCCTCTTCCGCGCTCCAGGTCGTGGCCTTAAACAGCGCCAAAGCCGCGTCCCACTGTCGTTTTTCCACGTGGCCCACCAACCCACGGAAGGCTGCAGAAGCCGCAGATTTCTCCTCTTTTTGCTCCACCTCACCACGCAGCAGGGCCGCATACCGCGTCTTTGGGTAGCGGCTTAACACGAGCTCTTTCTCCGCTTCGGCCTGAATGGCCTCTTCACGCTGCAGGTACAAGCGGTGCAAGGCGTAGTGCGTAAAGGCTTCCGCTTCACAGGCCGAATTCGTCACCCGCGCGCAATCGCCCCGCAAGCTATCCGGCAACCCGCATTCGGCCGCGCGGCGCTTCAAACTCGCCAGAGCTTGATCCAAATCCCCAATCTGGTCGCGGTAAATCGCGGCTGCCTCCACCAAAGCTGCACAAATCAAATTTTGACACGAATCCTTCGCCTCGGGCGTCTTAGGGATGGCATCCAAATACGTCGACAGCTCATAGGTCGGATCCACGTAGGCCTCCGCGTTGCTTGGATCCTCAGGCGCCGACGGCCCACCCTGCCCCATGGTGCCCATGGCCCAGGTGCCCGACGCACTCTGCAGGCGCCAATTGTCCACGTTGGGACGCTGGCCCCAGTTCGTCGTAAAGCTGGCCATCCCCGCCGCACGCGACACGGGATTGTAGAAAATCCACCCCCCAGCTGTGTTCGCCCCGGCCACTGGACCCTGCGCCGCCAGCAGCGCAGACTGTGCATTCAACTGCGCGTTGAGCGCCGCGCGCTCCGCCGCCTTAATCGCTTGCTGCTCTTGCCGCTTCAAATCCGCGATATAGGCCGTAAACTTCGACCGCAGAAAGGCCTCCGACTTCGTGCTCAACACGAGCAGCGAATCGTTCCGATCCAAAATCTGCACCACCGACATCAGCGCGTTCAAGCCGTCGCGGCGCTTGGCAATGGCCTTCTTGAGCGCGTGGCCCTCCGGCAACAGCGCAAAGGCCGAATCCACATCCACCTGCGCTCGGTTGTACCGCCTCGCATCGAAGTGCATCGTGCCACGCTCCGAATAGGCCATGGCCAAGAGCACGGGTCGATCCGGCTGGCCCGCACCGATGCAACGGTCGAGGTAAAAGAGTTCGTTTTTGGCGTCTTCCTGGGACTGGGCGACCCGTGCCAACGCGTAGTAAATGCGGTCGCGGTAGTTGGCGTTTTTGGGCTCCTTGAGGAGCTTGAGAAGTTCGGCGTAGAGCTTTTGAGGGCGGCCGTCGCCGTTGAGGGTTTTGTGAAGCTGGGCTTCCAACAGCATGTCGTAGGTGCCGGGTTGGCCGGCAATGCAGCGTTCAAAGGCTTGGCGGGCCAAGGTGCGCTCGCCTTGAAGTTCGTAGATCTGGCCCGCGATGAAGGCATAGCGCGCCCATCGCTTTTGGTCCTTGAGGCGTTCGGAGGCTTGTTTCAACAGGTCCGCCGCGAGGATCCACTCTTCGTTGCTGCGGTGCGCCTGGGCGCGCAGGACGAGGATTTCGGTGGCGTAGGCGTCGGGGACTCCGGTGCGTTCGAGTTCGTCCAGGGCCGCGAGGGTGGCGGGGCCATTGCCCTGGCGGGCAAGGATGAGGATGCGCGAAAGTTCCGCGTCGTAAAAGAGGTTGGCTTCGCCCTGGGAGAATAGGCGCTCTTGGTTCCAAGGGCGCTTGGCCTTGCGGTCCGTGTTTCGCGTGACGATGGCAAAGGACTCTTGGGCCGCTACGTCGAGGCCTAGGAGGGCTTGGGATTGGCCCATGAGAACGTAGGCGTCGTAGATGACCGTGTTCTTTTGGGTGCCACGGAACATCATGCTGTGTTCTTGGACCGTTTTGGTGGCCTTTTCGATGGCGCGCTTGAGGGAAGCGGCGGGGGCGCTTCCTTCTTTCGCTTGCCCGTAGGGGTAGATGTCCAACACGCGGTCGTAGACGTCGACGTGCTCGGATTGGAGTTGCTTCAGGGCTTCTTGGTAGGCTTCTTGGCCGTTGAAGAGCGGGTTGAAGCGCGCCGTCATCTGGTGGTAGGTGCGGTTGATGGCGCGGTCTTTGGTACGACTACAGCCTGATGCCAGCAAGGTCACCAGAAGGATTCCTGCTGCGAAAGACGTGTTGAATACCGTGCGTTTACCCATGATTATAGCGGCCGAACTAGCTTAACGACGCGAGGCCAAAGTTATTTCATGTAGGTGGCCCGTTCGGACCCAATATCTTTGCGAAGGATGGAACGAGAAAACAAAGCGCCCAAGCGCTGGAAAAAATGGCTCCGAAAGTACCGCGTCGTACTCTTGGACGAGACCTCTTTTGAGGAGCGTTTTTCCTTGGTGCTCAGTCGGTTTAACGTCTTTGTCGTGGTGGGGACAACCGCCGTGGTCTTGGTGATTAGCACCATTATGCTCATTGCCTACACCCCGCTGCGGGAGTATATCCCAGGCTATGCGAGCACGTATTTGCGGCGTTCGGCCATTTCTTTAGATCAGGAAACGGACTCACTTTTAACCCAACTGTCCTATCAGGATGCCTTTATTCGGCGCTTGCAGGCGGTGATGAACGATGAACTGCCCGTGGATTCGCTGGGTGGGGCGAGCGCACCCGCCGGGTGGAACCCAGAAAAATTAAAGCCTTCGGACCGCGAATTGGCTTTGCGTCAAACGGTTGCGGAGTTAGACGCACAAGCCAAGGGAAGCGTGGATCCCGACAAGGATTTGCAAATGCCTTTGAAGGGACCCTTGTTGAAAGGGCAGCGCAGTGCGCGGCGCGAATTTGGCATTCAGATTTCGGGCCAAGATGGGGATGACGTTGTCGCCATGAAGGATGGAACAGTGCTCAGCATTGAGGGCACGCCTTCGCTGGGCTATGTGGTTTTGGTGCAGCACTCAGGAGGGGCTTTGGGTCGCTATGGCAATTTGGCTAAGGTGAGCAAGCGCGCCGGCGACTACCTGCGTCAAGGGGATGTCTTGGGCTCCCTAGGGGAGGCGCCTGAGGGCGACCAGCCCTACCTTTCGGTTCAATATTGGTTGGGCGGCGAATCGCTCAACTTGGAAAAATTACTCGGATTTTAAGATGGCCAGCATCAAAGAGATAGGCGCCCGCATTTGGGCCGCTATTGCCGAACGCGAAACCCAAAAATGGGCGGCCAAACCGGTTGAAACGCAAGAGGCGGTTTTTCGGCGCTTGCTGCACGCAGCGAAGGACACCGCCTTTGGCAAGGACCACGGATTTGCCGACATCCAAACGCACGAGGAATTCAAGGCGCGTGTGCCGCTTCGCGATTACGAAGGCCTCCGCGCCTATGTCGACCGCGTCGTGGACGGCGAATCCGATGTGCTTTGGCCCGGCCGCCCCTTGTACTATGCGAAAACCAGCGGCACCACCTCGGGCGCCAAGTACATTCCCCTGACCAAGGAGTCTGTGCCCTACCACATTAAATCGGCTCGCAACGCGCTGTTTGCGCACATTCGGAACACCGGACGCACCGGCTTCTTAAATGGCAAAATGATTTTCCTACAGGGCAGCCCGGAGCTGGAAGACAAGAAGGGCGTCGCCTTGGGCCGTTTGTCCGGCATCACCGCACACTTTGTGCCTAGCTACCTATTGAAAAACCGCATGCCCTCCTGGGAGACCAACTGCATCGAAGACTGGGAAACCAAAGTGCAAGCCATCGCCGAGGAAACCTACACCGCCGACATGACCGTCATCAGTGGCATCCCGCCCTGGGTGCAGATGTACTTTGAGCGCTTGATGGAAAAGACGGGCAAGAAGACCATTGCGGAGATCTTCCCCAATTTTGACCTCTTTGTCACGGGCGGGGTGGCCCTGGAGCCCTACCGCGCACGCTTGCTTGAGCTCTTTGGCAAGAACATTCCCGTTCTGGAAACCTATCCCGCCTCCGAGGGCTTCTTTGCCTACCAAGACCAGGCGGACAGCCCGGATTTGCTGCTGCTCTTGAACAATGAAATGTTCTACGAATTTGTGCCCGCCGACCAATTCTTTGAAGAGAACCCGCCGCGCTTGAGCATTGGCGAGGTCGAGTTGGGGGTCAACTACGCACTGATTTTGAACACCAACGCCGGCCTTTGGGGCTACAGCATTGGCGACACGGTGCAGTTTGTGTCGAAGGCGCCGTACCGCATTCGGGTCACGGGCCGAATCAAGCACTTCATCTCAGCCTTCGGCGAACACGTCATCGGCTCCGAAGTAGAATTCGCCATGGACCAAGCCCTCAGCCAACACGGCGGACTAGTGCGCGAATTCACCGTGGCTCCAAACGTCAACCCGAGCGAAGGCGGCCTGCCGTACCACGAATGGCTGGTCGAATT
>JALQUY010000009.1:7232-16951 GCA_023260615.1 Schleiferiaceae bacterium | reverse complement strand
GTGCGCGAATTCACCGTGGCTCCAAACGTCAACCCGAGCGAAGGCGGCCTGCCTTACCACGAATGGCTGGTCGAATTTGACGAGCTCCCCGCCGACATCAGCGCCTTTGCGGCCACCTTGGACACCGCTTTGCGCCGCAAAAACAGCTACTACGACGATTTGATTTCGGGGAACATATTAAAGCCCTGCGTGCTCCGTGCCCTTGGACCCGAGTCCTTCATTCAGTACATGAAATCGGAAGGAAAGTTGGGCGGCCAAAACAAAGTGCCGCGCCTCACCAACGACCGAAAGATCGCCGACGCCCTGCTCGCTCTACAAGCCTAAGCCTTTCGCGGAGGGTTGGTAGCCGTGGTCCTGCTCCTTGGGGGCATGCGAAGCCGCTACCGCCAAGCGGTCGCAGCGCTCGTTTTCGGGGTGTTCGTTGTGGCCTTTGATCCACTGAAACTTGACCTGATGAGGCTCCATGGCCTTCAGCAGGCGCTTCCAGAGGTCGGGATTCTTCACTTTGTCCCAGCGTTTGCGTTTCCAGCCTTCGATCCAGCGTTTTTCAAACGCGTCCACCACATACTTGCTGTCCGAAACCACCAGTACCTCACAGCCCGGCACTTTGAGCGCTTCAAGACCCACAATGACGGCAAGGAGTTCCATGCGGTTGTTGGTCGTGTGGTAGAAGCCCGCCGATAGTTCTTTCTCGCGCGAACCGCTGCGCAATATCGCTCCATAGCCGCCTGGGCCTGGATTTCCCTTGGCTGCGCCATCGGTGTAAAGTTCTACGCGGGGCATTGGTTGGGGTTTGGGAGGTCTTGGTCTAAGAGGATCGCTTCCAGGACACGCGGGAAGGCCCAATGTTCGGCGCGGAGGATGCGCGCTTGCAGGTCTTCTGGCTGGTCTTCAGGGAGCACGTCCACCTCGCACTGAAAGCGGATGGGGCCTTCGTCGTAGTGCTCGCTCACCTCGTGAATGGTCAGGCCCGAACGCCTTTCGCCCGCCGCCACAACCGCCCGGTGAATGTGCAGCCCGTACATGCCGGCGCCACCAAATTTGGGAAGGAGGGCGGGATGGACGTTGAACATTCGGCCCGAAAAAGCCTCAATCCATAAAAGGGGGACGGCCTTGAGATAGCCGGCCAAGGCGACCGCTTGAACGCCGATCTCCTGCCAGTGGGCCAAGATGTTCGCATCATCCCCGCCAGGGGAAAAAACATGGACCGGAACCGCTAATCCGCGCTGAATCACGCCTGCAGACGCTTTGTTGGTCCAAATGCCCGCAATGCGAATAAAATTATGCCCCTCGAAATACTCGACCATTGCCGCCGCATTGCTGCCGCTGCCCGAGGCCAGAATTGCCACTAAAATCGGGGGGTTCGACGCGTTTTGGGCCATGGCTTCAAAGGTAGTTCTTCGGGTGAAAAGAGGAGGTGGTTGACAAATATCTATTGTACCGAATGCGAGATTGGCGTTTCTTTGCACCGATTCAACCAATCTAAACTTATAGGTATGTCAGATATTGCATCCCGCGTAAAGGCCATCATCGTTGACAAGCTCGGCGTTTCTGAGGCCGAAGTCACTGCCGAAGCGTCTTTCCAAAACGATTTGGGCGCTGACTCTTTGGACACTGTAGAATTGATCATGGAATTCGAGAAAGAGTTCGATATCCAGATTCCTGACGATCAGGCTGAAAACATTGCTACGGTTGGTCAAGCTGTTTCGTACATCGAAGCTGCTAAAGCCTAAACATCCCCTCGGATGGAACTGAAGCGCGTAGTTGTTACAGGGATAGGGGCTCTGACTCCTATTGGTAATACTGCCAACGAATTTTGGGACGGCCTGCTCCAAGGAAAGAGCGGTGCCGCTCCCATCACTCGTTTTGATACGAGCAACTTCAAGACGCAATTTGCCTGTGAGATCAAGAACCTCAACGTAGAGGACTTTATCGATCGCAAGGAAATGCGCCGCATGGACCGTTGCACGCATTTAGGCTTAATCGCTGCCGACGAAGCCATCCAGGATTCTGGCATTGAGTCCTCTGGAGCGTCCAAAGACCGCATTGGGGTTGTTTGGGGTTCTGGAATTGGAGGATTGGACACCTTCTTTGAAGAAGCGACCAACTACGCGGAAGGCGGAGGCATTCCACGCTTCAATCCCTTCTTCATCCCCAAAATGATTGCAGACATCTGCGGCGGCTACATTTCTATGAAGTACGGCTACCGCGGACCGAACTACACAACCGTTTCGGCCTGTGCCTCGTCTACCAACGCCCTCATCGACGCTTTGATGTTGCTGCGCTTGGGCAAGGCAGATGCCATTGTTTGTGGCGGTTCGGAAGCAGCCATTGGACCTGGTGGCATCGGCGGCTTTAACGCCATGCACGCCCTTTCAACGCGCAACGACGATCCCGCAACGGCGTCTCGTCCCTTTGACAAAGACCGCGACGGTTTTGTGATGGGTGAAGGCGGTGCGTGCATGGTCCTCGAATCTTACGAGCACGCTGTAGCTCGTGGTGCAAAAATTTACGCAGAACTGGCTGGTGGCGGCCTTTCTGCCGACGCTCACCACTTGACCGCTCCCCACCCTGAGGGCTTGGGCGCCATGAATGTGATGCGCTACGCCATCGAAGATGCTGGGCTCTCTCCCGAAGACATCGACTACGTAAACGTGCACGGCACCTCGACCCCCTTGGGCGATATTGCTGAAACCAAAGCCATCCAAGGCGTTTTTGGCGAGCACGCGTACAACCTGAACATCAGTTCGACCAAGTCCATGACGGGCCACATGCTCGGCGCCGCTGGAGCCGTCGAAGCCCTAGCCGCTTGTTTGAGCGTGGTACACGACACCGTGCCCCCCACGATCAACCACTTTACGGACGATCCCGAACTGGACAACCGCTTGAACTTCACCTTCAACACCCCCCAGAAGCGCGTCGTACGTGCCGCTCTTTCCAACACCTTTGGGTTTGGTGGGCACAACGCCTCCGTGGTGTTCAAGAAGGTGAATTAAGGTATGCTGAAGGCACTCCGCTCCCTCTTTATTCCGGTTCCGGCCGAATCGAAAGACTTGCTTATCGCCATCCGCGAGATGACCGGCCTGCGTCCTTACGATCCCAATTTGTATTTGGCGGCCTTTCGCCGAAAAGTGGATGACCAGACGCAGAAGAGCGCAAACATGCGTTACGAACGCTTAGAATACCTCGGAGACGCCGTTTTGGGCGTTCTCATGGCTGAATACCTCTACGAGAAATACCCCAGCGGAAACGAGGGCTATTTGACGAGCATGCGCTCCAAAGTCGTCTCTCGCAAAGCGCTCAACCGCATCGCTGAAAAAATGGGCATTCCTCCTTGGATGCAGCAATCCTCCCGCGGTCGCCGCGCAGGCACCACCTCCGTTCCCGGCAACACCCTAGAGGCCCTAGTAGGCGCTGTCTATGTAGACCGGGGCTGGAACGACACCAAACTCTTTGTTCACAAACGCCTACTGGACGCCTATGTCAATTTTGACAAAGTGGAAAAGGAGGTCATTTCCTACAAGAGCCTCCTGATCGAATGGGTACAGCGCCAAAAGAAATCCTTTGAGTTTGAGGTCACCGACGAGAACGGAGCCGAACACCGCAAGCGCTTCACCATGGTGGTCAAAATTGATGGAGAGGTTCAAGGCGAAGGCTCCGGCCAATCCAAAAAAGTAGCGGAAGAAGCAGCCTCTCGCGCCGCCTGCAAAGCGCTTAACTTAGGTCGACGTGAACCGTCTCGTACTCGACGTCGTCGATGATGGGCCCCCGCCCAGCGTCCTTGGGCTCAGCACCTCGCTGAGCGATGTTTCCCTTGTTTTTGCGCTAAATCGCAGCCTTTCGTGGGGTTTAATTCGCCACGAAGACTGGCGCTGTGTCCAAAAGCCCTTGTATTCCACCCACGCCCTGTACCGCGGGCTGTGCCACGGCCTGGACGTCTCGCTACTGTGGAACGCGCCCGAATCCAGCACATGGATAGAGGCTCCCGCAAGCGCCGCTGTAGATTTGTTTTCGGAAGAAGTCACAGAGGCCCCAAAGCGCGTTTTAATTCAAAAACCCAAGAATCTTCACGCGCTCTTAATCGTGGAACCCGAGCTATCTCCGCAGGAAATGGTAATTTTGCAACGCCGAATCGCCTCCATTCCTGGAGTCGTGGGGCAAAACATCCTCCCTTGGTCTACCCTTCGCGAACGAGAGAACTTTCTCTTTGAACCGCTGAACACCGAAGTATAAGAATTCATGAAACGAACGAAAATTGTAGCCACCCTCGGACCTGCCTCCTCAGATGCGGCCGTCCTAGAAGGCATGTTGCGCGCTGGCGTTAACGTCTTTCGCGTAAACTTTTCACACGGCAGCCACGAGCAGCACCGCGGTACGATTCAAACCATCCGAGGCATCCTTGATCGTACCGGCATGCATGCCGCTATCTTGGCCGATTTGCAGGGCCCAAAGCTCCGCGTCGGCAATGTGGAAGAAGGCGCTGTGGTCAACCCTGGCGATATTGTCACGTTTACGAACACGAAGTGCGAGGGCACCAAGGAACGCGTCTACATGACCTACCAAGCCTTCCCCAACGATGTAAATCCTGGCGAAACCATTTTGCTTGACGATGGCAAATTGATGATGCGCGTCATTTCTACCAACCGCAAAGACGAGGTCGTTACAGAAGTCGTTCAAGGCGGCCCCCTGAAGTCCAAGAAGGGCGTCAACCTGCCCAACACCCGCGTTTCACTTCCTTGTTTGACCGAAAAAGACTTGGCTGACCTCGAAGTAGCCATGGAAGAAGGTGTAGACTGGATTGGTTTGAGTTTTGTTCGCAACGCTCAGGACATCAAAGAGTTGCGCGCCATATTGAACAAGAACAAAAACAACGCTGGCATCATCGCCAAAATTGAAAAGCCCGAAGCAGTTTCTGACATCGAGCGCATTTTAGACGAAACCGACGGTGTGATGGTGGCTCGCGGCGACCTTGGGGTCGAAGTTCCCTTGGAGTCGGTGCCCATGATTCAAAAAATGATCGTGGCCAAAGCCGTAGAGCGCGCCAAGCCTGTAATCGTTGCGACCCAAATGATGGAGAGCATGATCGACAGCATGACCCCTAGCCGTGCGGAAGTCAATGACGTCGCTAACGCTGTGTTGGACGGCGCAGATGCGGTAATGCTTTCGGGCGAAACGTCTGTGGGCAAATACCCCGTGGAGGTTGTCGCCACCATGGCCAAAATTGTGGCCGCCGCCGAATCTTCAGGAGTCAACCACATTAAGGAACGCAAGCCCAAGAAACAAGACGAGCGCTTTGTCAACAATGCTATCTGCTTCCAAGCCGCGAAAATGGCCAACCTCGTAGAAGCATCTGCCATAACGACGTTGACCTTCTCTGGCTATTCCGCCCAGTTGATTTCTTCGTTCCGCCCAAAAAGCAACGTCTACGCCTTCACATCCAACAAGTCCATCCTGAATAAAATCAGTTTGTACTGGGGCGTTTGCGGCTTCTACTACGACAGCATGGAATCCACGGACCAAACCATGATGGACATTACCCAAAAACTTCGAGACGAAAAGCTCGTCGAAGAGGGCGATTACATCATCCAATTGGCCAGTATGCCCATCATGAAGCGCGGCACCACGAATACCATGCGGATCAAGAAGGTAGGGGAATAAGCTAACTCGCGTTGCATCCGCAACGCTCTTTGGTAGAAAAGTTAAAGGGTCTAAGGGAAGAAGCGTGTTCGCTTTTGAACCCTTAGGCCCTTTTACACTTCAACCCTTAAACCCTTAGACCCTTCAACCCCCTAGAGCGCCCCTTGGAAATTGCGCAAGAAGCGCAAATCGTTTTCGTAAAAAGCGCGGATATCGGGGATTTGGAAGCGTTGCATCGCAATGCGCTCGATGCCCATACCAAAGGCGTAGCCACTGTATTCCGTAGGATCAATGCCGCAAGATTCGAGTACGGCAGGGTCTACCATTCCGCAGCCCATAATTTCCAGCCAACCCGTGCCCTTAGTCATGCGGTAGTCCACTTCGTTTTCGAGGCCCCACCAGATATCCATTTCGGCGCTGGGCTCCGTGAAGGGGAAGTAACTCGGGCGGAGGCGGATTTCCGTTTTTTCGCCAAAGAAGGCTTGGGCAAAGGCCAAAAGCGTTTGCTTCAAATCCGCAAAGGAGACATTTTTATCGATGTAAAGGCCTTCCACTTGGTGGAAAACGCAGTGCGAGCGGCTCGAAATGGCTTCATTTCGGAATACACGGCCTGGGGCTATGATGCGAATAGGCGGTTTTTGCGACTCCATGGTCCGAACTTGAACGCTTGAGGTGTGCGTTCGGAGGGCCCAATCGGGGTCTTTCGCCAAGAAAAACGTGTCCTGCATGTCGCGCGCAGGGTGTTCGGGCGGGAAGTTTAACGCCGAAAAGTTGTGCCAATCGTCCTCCATCTCAGGACCTTGCGCCACGGCAAAGCCCATGCGTTCGAAGATGGAAACGATTTCATTTCGCACCAAAGAAATGGGGTGGTGGGCGCCGGGAAGTGCCGCATAGCCGGGTCGGCTGTAATCCTCCGAGGGACCTTTTTTCTTGCTGGGGGCTGCCGTTTGAACACTTGCTAAAGCCGCTTCCACAGCGGTTTTCAGCTGGTTTAGGCTTTGGCCCACCGCGCGCTTTTGGTCGCCGGGAACGTTTTTAAAGTCTGCAAAAAGCGCTTGCAAAATTCCCTTCTTGCCGAGGTAGTGAATTCGGAAGTTTTCTGCCGCTTCTGGGCTGTCCAACGTCGTTGAAGCGACGGTGGCGATGTGTTTCTCAATGATTTCCAGCATGGGAAAGGAATCGTTTATATTTGCTCTGCGCTGAGCGCAAAACTATTGCATACCCGGATGAAGCTCAACAAAACACTCCTATGGAGTATCATTTTCTTCGGAATTCTTGGACTGAGTACCAGTTGCAAGGAGGAAGATACGCGTTCCCAGGTTCGGGTTCGGGTCATGAATCAAGATTCTGTACCCATCCAAAATGCCTTGGTGCGCCTGTTCGCTCCAGGAACAAACACCTTGTTTACTGATCCTAACACCCAGGGCAGCTACTACCGCTACTCGGGCGTCGATGGCTGGTGCGAGCCTAGTTTCAAGTTTGACGGCGAGGCATTTTTGGACGTGGAAGCGGCCAAGGGTGGCTGGCGCGGATGCAGCTATGTGCACGTGACCAAGGCCTCCACGGCAGAAATCATTGTCTTCATGAAGCCATTCGGCGATTTAAATAACGGTTGTCCCCAATGAAACGCATTCTTTTCACCCTGTTGGCCGCTGGCTTGAGCTTTGCCGCATGTACCAAGAAGGACGCTCCCGTGTACAGCTTCAAAGTGGAAGTGGTGGACGAAAATGGCATCCCCATTCAGAACGCCTACGTGCGCGCTACTGCTCCTGTTGTGAATGCTATTCCTGATTACCAAGGCCATACCGGCATTGATGGAATCATGCGCAACGATTCGGGCGACGACGTGTTTGAATACACCATGCCTGCCGTTCTGCAGATTACCGCCCAAAAAGGCGACAATCCTCCTGTGGTCTTCGGCTGTGGCTACCTCAAATTGGAACCCGACAGCACCGTCGTGATGAAGATTGTGGTGTTGCCCTACACCAACGGTAGCGCAGGTTGCTAAAATCCTTTAAGTCGTTTTAAACGCTTACATCGCCTGACTCCCCCGAGTCGGGCGTTTTTTTTGCTTCAAATCCAGCCTTGAACTTGGCAGTAGGAAATGACAGCCTCCTTCATCAAGCGCGATTGATGTCCAGGAGGCAAGTGGGGTAGAGGTTCCAAAACCTCAAAATGTGGCCAGCCCTCCTCATCGCGTCCTACAAACTTGTAGTAGCCGTAGGGCTCGAGCAAGCGGCAAATTCCAATGTGAAAAACATCCACTTTGTGGTCCTTTCGGAGGCGCTGGTGCGGCATTTGGAGCTCTTGAAGGCCAATGGCAAAGAGAATGCCGTCCAGGTCCATCGGATCCCCGGGAGAAAATCGCTCCGTAAATAGCGCCACAACGCGCTCCCAGTGTTCTTTCAAAGGTTCGCTCATCCTACCTTAGATGCTGTGAATGGTGTCGACATTTTTCTACTCGCCTTAGTGGCCTTTTTCACGGGCCGCGGCATTTGGCGTGGCTTTATCAACGAGTGGTCCGGTCTCGTAGGTTTGGCGGTTGGCTACTTCCTGATCCAAAAATACGCCGAACCCACCGGAGCCTGGCTGTCCAATGCTTTCGAATGGGGCATTTCCAACGCAACGCTTGTCGGAAAGTTTGTGCTCTTTCTAGGCGGTTACTTGATTGTCGTCCTCTTGGGTAAACTACTCACCAAGGTGCTCAAGCTCGTTTGGCTAGGTTGGGCCAACCGGTTGCTGGGCGGTGTAAGCGGCTTGGCAAAAGGCATCGTCTTTACTGCCCTCATTTGGGCAGCGTATGCCGACTTGGTAGTGCCTCGATTTGCTATTTCCGAACCTCTCACCGGCGAGTCCTGGGTATACCGCAGCTTAAACCGTGCGAAAAACGAATTGCTGGACCTTAGCGCAACGTATTTGCCCGAACTGAGCCCTTCTGCGGAATAAGTGTTTTAAGCGCTTAAAACGCTTAAAACACCATTCTCATGCGTTCTTTAAGCGAAGTCCAAGATGGCTTGAATGCCTGGAAGCGTTTTTCCCTCCAAGTACTCCAACATGGCGCCTCCTCCTGTGGAGATGTAGCTCATGCGATCTGCGAGACCAAATTGTTCTACGGCCGAAACCGAATCGCCACCGCCCACGAGGCTAAAGAGTCCTTTTTCCGTGGCTTCTGCAATGGCGAGGCCCACCTCTTTGGTTCCTCCGGCAAAGGCCTCCATTTCAAACACACCCAAGGGGCCGTTCCAAAGAAGGGTTTTAGCGTTGGCGACCACTTTCTTGAACGCTTCGCGGCTTTCGGGGCCAGCGTCTAAGCCTTGCCAGTCGGCTGGAATGGCGTGGATGGGGCAGATCTGGGTGTTGGCATTTGGGGCAAAATCGTCCGCCGCAATCACATCGGTCGGAAGGTGAATGGCCACATTCTTTTCCTTGGCGAGCGCCAAGATATCCAAGGCCGTTTGAAGGTGGTCCAACTCGCAGATGCTCTGACCTACTTCGCCGCCTTGTGCTTTGATAAAGGTGAAGGACATGCCTCCGCCGATGATGATTTCATCAACGCGGTCCATTAAGCGCTGCAAAATGTCAATCTTGCTGGACACTTTGGATCCGCCTACGATGGCTAGAGCTGGCTTTTCGCTGCTGACCAGCACGCGGTCAACGTTTTCAATTTCCGCCGCCATCACATAGCCAAAAGCACATTTTCCAGGGAAGTGCTTGGCGACTACCGTAGTGCTTGCGTGTGCGCGGTGCGCGGTGCCGAAGGCGTCGTTCACATAGCAATCGCCATGCTTGGCGAGTTCAGACGCAAAGGCTTCGTCCCCACTTTCTTCGCCTGGATAGAAGCGCACGTTTTCGAGCAGGAGAACCTCGCCATTTTCGAGTGCTGCCACGGCTGCATCGGCTTTGGGACCAATGGCCTCATCACAAAATGCCACGGGCTGACCGAGGCGTACGGCTAAGGCTTCCGCCACTGGTCGTAGGCTATACTTGGCCTCGGGTGCCGCTTTGGGACGACCCAAGTGCGATAGAATCACCGCTTTGCCTCCATTTTCCACGATGTGCTTCAACGTGGGAAGGGTGGCCAA
>JALQUY010000009.1:0-7133 GCA_023260615.1 Schleiferiaceae bacterium | reverse complement strand
GGGACGACCCAAGTGCGATAGAATCACCGCTTTGCCTCCATTTTCCACGATGTGCTTCAACGTGGGAAGGGTGGCCAAAATGCGCTTGTCATTGGCCACGGTGCCGTCTTCATTCAGGGGCACGTTAAAATCGACGCGAATCAGGACGCGCTGGCCAGAAAGGGATAAATCTTCGATGGTTTTCATGCTAAAAACTATGGGACATCAAAGGTAGGTTTCTACCTTCGCTTCGTGCCCGAAATTTTTGACCTTTCCCCCAATTATCCCGCTCACGAATGGCTAGCTACGGCCAAGCCCGGTAACGTGCCCCATGCGCAGCTGGTAGTTTCCGCTCAAGGGGGTATGGGCTGGCCCGCTGTGCAGTCCTATGTAAAGCGTCTGCTCTGTCCAAACGGGGGATGTGGTTCCTGCCCAACATGCAAGCAGACTTCGGGTTTGACGCACCCAGATGTTCACCTTGTATTTCCCGTGACGGCCAGCGCGGGGGACGGCACTTCAGATTCTAGCCTGGTTGAATTTCGTAACTTTTTGAAATTCAATAAGTTTCCATTGGTTCGGACGTGGATTGATGCGCTCGACGCCAGCCAAAAGGTGGTCCAGATTTCGGTCAAAGAAGCCAAGCGCATGGGGGATCTACTGAGCCTAAAATCCCATAGCGGCGGGTATAAAATTCTCTTGATTTGGCTCCCCGAACGCTTCCACGATTCCGCCGCGAATAAATTGCTCAAAACCCTCGAAGAGCCCGAGCCCAATACCGCCATCCTTCTAATCAGCCACGATGAGGAATCCGTACTGGGCACGATACGTAGCCGTTGCCAAACCCTCTACCTGCCCCCGTGGGGTGCGGAAAACGTACGTAAATGGCTCGTCGAAGAACGTCAACTCGATCCGAACCAAGCAAAATTGCTCAGCGCCTTATCCGGTGGGGAGCCGGGTGTTGCGGTTGATTATCTCGAAAACCGCGAACGCCTGGTGCCACTTGCGGAGAATTTTGTTGAGTGGATGCGCCTTGCCTTCAAAAAAGACTTGCCCGGCTTGCAAAATTGGGTCGATACAGTGGGGGCCTGGAACCGCGAGCAGCAGCGGGATTTTCTGCGATTTGCAGGATCCCTACTTTCTCAGCTCGAACGCCTTCGCCACCACGCTCTAAAGCATGGAACATTGGAATGGTTCCCCGATGTGCCCTTTAATGCCGCCGGATTTTCCAAGTTGATGAATGCCGATAAGGTGCTTCTCATGCACCAAACCCTCGACGATGCCTACGTGGACATTGGCCGAAACGTCAACGCCCGCTTGGTGTTTTTTGATGCCAGCCTTCAGCTTATGAAGGCTTTCTAAGCACGTAGATCAGGCTCGACGTATTGCGCTTCCCGCCGCGGAGGTTGCTCCAGAACCCTTTTAAGCTGGCGGCTATCCAGCGCTTGCGGCCTTTTTGAAAGGACTCACTCAAAAGACTCACATAGTACGCATCCAACGGCATGGGGTGAATGGATTCCAATTCCCAGCCCGTTGCTTGGGCTAGCGCTTGAACGTCTTCTTTTCGGAAATGCCAAAAGTGAATGGGCACATCCCAAGCTGCCCAATCCGCACCATAGTGCTTTGCGTCCCAACTTTCGTAATTGGGTAAAGCAAGAATGAGAGGGGCGCCGGGCTGAGCCTTCTTTAAAAGCACTTCAAGTGTTCCTTTAGGCTCAGGAAGGTGCTCTAAAACGTGAAAAAGGGAAATTCCGTCAAATTTTTGTCCGTTTGGGAGGTCCTCGATTTTTTCAAAAACAGGCTGATTTAGACGTTTTTCGGCTTGTTTTCGGGCATTTTCGCTGATTTCGACCCCGAAAACGCTCCAATTTTGCTTTTTTGCAGCCTCCAAAAAAACGCCTATTCCACAGCCGACGTCCAGTAGTGCGGGAATTTTTGATTTTAGAGGGCTTACAGAATCCAAAAAACGCGCCTTTTTACCCGCGGCCCAATTTCGGGTCACATGGTAGATGGCGTCAAAGAGTCCTCCGCCATCGTCGTTGTGACTTTTGTACGCATCTGACTCATAGTAGCGACCGATGCTCGAAGCGTTAGGTCGAGGACTCGTTCGCTTCATGCCACATTGGGAACACCCAACCACCGTAAAGACCTCTTGACTCACCATGTGGTCTTTGATTTGTTGAGCGCTGGATATGTCTTCCGATCCACAAATCGGGCAGGCGAGGATAGATTCGAGGTGTTCCACGTGAAACAAACTAGCGGCCCAAGTGGACCATGAGTATTTGAACATCCGCCGGTGATACTCCAGAAATACGACTCGCCTGACCTAAGGTTTCCGGACGAATCTTAGCTAGTTTCTGACGACTCTCCATGCTAAGTGCGGTAATTTTTTCAAAGGAAAACGCTGCAGGAATCTTCAAGTTTTCCAGGCGCTTTAGCTTTTCCACTTGCTCCAATTCCTTTTCAATATAGCCCGAATACTTGCGCCCAATCTCCACCTGCTCCCAAACTTCTTCGCTGAATGAAGGCACCTCTTGACCGATGTGCTCCAAGATTCCTGAAAGACTTAATTGAGGCCGTGCCACCAACTGGTCTAAAGGCCCACGCTGCTTAAGTGGGGCAGTACCCATTTCGTCGAGATACGCATTCGCAGCATCCGGCTCTACGGATTGAGCCGAAAGCCATGCATCGGCTTCGGTCACAGCGTTCATCTTATCTGAATACCGCTTCCACTGCGCATCATCTATGAGACCATATGACCGACCAAATTCCGTCAGGCGTCGATCCGCATTGTCTTGACGTAGCGTGAGACGGAATTCCGCCCGACTGGTGAACATTCGGTAGGGCTCTTCGGTGCCTTTAGTGATTAAATCATCAATCAAAACACCCATGTAGGCTTGGCTTCGATCCAATAAGAAAGGCGCTTCGCCTCGAACACTTAGATGCGCATTCATACCCGCCATCAAGCCTTGGCAAGCGGCTTCTTCATAGCCGGTGGTGCCGTTTATTTGGCCCGCAAAGAAGAGGCGGGGAACGAGTTTGGTTTCTAAATTGTGCTTTAACTGCGTGGGCGGGAAGTAATCGTATTCCACCGCATAGCCAGGTCTAAAAAATCGTGCGTTTTCAAAGCCGGGTACCTTGCGCAATGCTTCGTGCTGTACCTCTTCAGGGAGTGACGTACTAAAGCCATTGATGTACACTTCCACCGTGTCCCAGCCTTCCGGTTCAATGAACATTTGATGGCTCGTCTTATCTGCGAAACCGATTGATTTTATCCTCAATAGACGGACAGTAGCGAGGACCTGAAGATTGAATCGCGCCGTTAAACAAGGGGCTACGATCAAAGGACGCACGCAGGGTATCGTGTACTTCTTCTGAGGTGTGGCTGATCCAGCAGGAGCGTTGTTTCGTTAAAGGCTTCGTATCTGTAAAGCTGAACTTACCTGGCTTTTCATCGCCCTTTTGTTCTTCGAACTTACTGTAATCCAAAGAGCGTCCATCGAGTCGGGGAGGGGTACCGGTTTTCATTCGGCCACTTTCAAACCCCAGGGTATTTAAACAGCCAGTGATGCCCTTCGCCGAGCCTTCGCTGGAACGACCTCCTGTCATTTGGCGCTCTCCAATGTGCATGACGCCATTTAAAAACGTGCCGCTCGTTAGCACCACAGAATGGCCTTCCACAGAAACACCATTTTGCAAAATGACGCCTGTAATACCGGATGCGTCCGTAGTAACGGCATCTACGGTGCTTTGAATGAAGTGCAGATTTTCAATTTGCTCCAACGTCAGACGCCATTGCTCGGCAAAGCGCCAGCGATCCGATTGAACGCGTGGGCTCCACATAGCTGGACCTTTTGAACGGTTGAGCATTCGGAACTGAATAGCCGTCTCATCACTAATGATTCCGCTAAAACCCCCTAGGGCGTCTATCTCACGTACAATTTGACCCTTTGCTACGCCCCCCATTGCAGGGTTGCAACTCATTTGGCCGATGGTCTGCATATTCATAGTGATCAAAAGCGTTTTTGATCCCATTCGCGCAGCCGCGCTGGCAGCTTCACATCCGGCGTGACCGGCACCCACTACAATTACGTCGTACTTCATTGTTCCACGTGAAACACTTTCTCAAAGCCCAAAGTTCGGGGCTTTTTCCATGTAGGTTAATTCTAGAGCGCGCATCTGTGCTTTTTCTTCCTCGCTGTGATCGTCATACCCACATAAATGAAGCGTACCGTGGACGACCACACGTAAGACTTCGTCCCGGACAGGAATACCCTGTTGCGCAGCATGATCCATAATTCGGTCCACACTAATTGCTAAATCGCCATTCACGCGATTCCCACGGTTTCGATTAAAGGTGATGATATCCGTGTAATAATCATGATCTAGAAACTGCCGATTAACTTCAAGCAGTTCATCATCGGATTGCCACTGAATCGTCAAACTTCCTAAAACACGTCCTTCTGAACGTACCACATCCTCTAACCATGCAGTCCAAACACGGTCATCCACCTGTACAGGAAGGTCTACGGTCGTCGAAGTGGTGACCACGTTTTAGCAGCAGGGATTGATTTTATTTACGCGGTTCTGGTGACGTCCACCTTCAAAGGATTCGGTGATGAAAGCCTTAACACAGGCCAGGGCTTCTGCCTCATCGATAAAACGAGCGGGTAGAGCTATCACATTCGCATCATTGTGCTGAACTGCAAGGGAGGCAATTTCTGCTTTCCAGCAAAGGGCCGAGCGGATACCCCCATGCTTATTTACAGCCATATTGATTCCATTCCCACTTCCACAAATCACAATACCTCGATCCGCTACGCCTGATTCCACATCACGCGCTACGGCATGGGCAAAATCTGGATAATCGACACTATCCGAACTATCACACCCGTGATTTATCACCTTAATTCCTTCATTTTCAAGTAGTTCAACTACTTTTTTCTTTAATTCAGGACCAGCGTGGTCGTTGCCAATAGCAATGGTTAAAATCCTGTTCATAACTGTGTATTTCTGTGTAGATCCTGTTAGTATCACATTTTAGGTCATCGGCAGTTATCCACCTTTTAGAAGGACTTCTACACGTTGAGCGGGTAGTTATTCACCTTCCCTTGAAAACGAAGTTATTCACTTTACTCAAAGTGCCCCTTTGAAACCTGTTGTGGATGAATTATCGGTAGGTAGCGGTAAATCAGGTCGGTGCATTAAAAGCATGTGTCCATAACCTGTTAATAAACGTGGATAAGTCACACTTCCAAGTACCAGCTCTAAACGTTTTACCCGCTATTAACCGACTATTACCATTAGAATCTTCTTTCTTTTAAAAAAAATGAATAGTAGTTATATGTTGAATTCAATGCCTTGCGCCAAGGGAAGGCTGCTTCCATAGTTCAAGGTGTTGGTCTGGCGTCGCATGTAGGCTTTCCAGGAATCTGAACCGCTTTCACGGCCACCACCCGTTTCTTTCTCACCGCCAAATGCACCGCCGATTTCCGCACCGCTGGTGCCAATATTAGCATTCGCAATACCGCAGTCCGAACCGCTAGCACTCACGAAGCGATGCGCTTCCTGCATAGAACCTGTCATAATTGCGGAAGACAAACCTTGTGGAACGCCGTTTTGCAAGGCAATAGCCTCTTCCAGCGTACTGTACTTCATCACATACAAGAGGGGAGCGAAGGTTTCATGCTGGACAATGGGCCAATGATTTTCCACTTCAGCGATGGAGGGGCTGACGTAGCATCCACTTTCAAAACCTTCCAGTTTTCCGCCCTTAACTAAGAAACGACCGCCAGACGTTTCTACCGCTTCCAAGGCATCGAGGTACATTTGAACGGCTGCTTGGTCGATCAAGGGACCCATGTGGTTGCTGGGCTCCAGAGGGCTGCCAATTTTCACTTGCTTGTATGCGCCTGCAATCGCTTCGCAAACACGGTCGTAGATGCTCTCATGGATGATCAGACGACGCGTAGAGGTGCATCGTTGACCCGCAGTACCTACAGCGCCAAAAACGGCCGCTGTGACCGTCATTTTCAAATCAGCGGTTTCGGTAATGATCATGGCGTTGTTTCCGCCTAATTCCAAAATGGAACGGCCTAAACGTGCACCGACGCGAGCGCCTACATCTTTACCCATTCGGATCGACCCGGTAGCAGAGACCACAGGAATACGGCCATCTTCAGACATCAACACACCAATTTCACGGCCTCCAGTAACGATGGTCGACAAACCTTCAGGGAGGTTGAGCTCGGCGCTCACCTCGTTCCAAATATGCTGGCATGCGAGGGCACACAAGGGTACTTTTTCAGAGGCTTTCCAAACACAGGCGTCGCCGCAAATCCAAGCTAGGGCTGAATTCCAGGCCCAAACAGCGACGGGGAAATTGAACGCGGAAATGATACCTACCAAGCCAACGGGGTGCCATTGTTCCATCATGAAATGGTCCGGGCGTTCGCTTTTAATCGTCAAACCAGTGAGCTGGCGTGAAAGACCCACGGCAAAGTCGCAGATGTCGATCATTTCTTGCACTTCGCCCAAACCTTCTTGATAAGATTTACCCATTTCCCACGAAACTAATTGGCCCAGGGCTTCTTTTTTTTCACGCAGTCGGTTACCAAACTGACGCACTAAGTCCCCCCTTCTAGGTGCCGGAATTTTACGGAAGGACAAAAATGCATATTCAGCTTTTGCTATTGCTTGTTCGTAATCTTCTATGCCCGCTGTTTGCAAGCTCCCTAAAAGCGAGCCTTCTACAGGACTAAAAGATTGTATCATCTCCCCAGATCCATACCAGGATCCTCCTGAGTGACATCCTTTTTGGCCTGTATCCAGATTGAGTTCTTTACTTAGATTTTCAAATTTTTTCATTATTACTTTTTAAGTTGTGAGGTGAACGTACTTTCAAATATTTTATCTGCATTGGAAGCTTCAAAACCCTCTCTACGGTGTTTCCGAAGTAGTGCTGAAGCGTCAAGTTCTTTAAATTCAGGAAGTATACTACGCTCCGCAAATTCGACATAGCTGCCTGAAATCTTTTTTATTGCCCCCTCCGCAAACTGAGCCTCTACTTGATTTGCAACAGAACTGCTTTGCCTCAAGAGTCCATCTCCACTGGTTTTAATTTCTCCTCCAGCATTATTTAATTGAATGCCTAGGAA
>JALQUY010000099.1 GCA_023260615.1 Schleiferiaceae bacterium | reverse complement strand
CGTAGAGCACGGACAAGAGGGTGCTGATGATGCCGTATTGGATGGCGAGTTTCTTGTGTAAGGGAGACATGGGTAGGGAGTCTTAGAAATTTGTTTGGACGAATTTACGGATTTGCACGTCGGCACCGTGAAGGCACTGCACAAAGCCCACCGCGGGCAGTTCGCCGTGAAAATCCCATGCACCGCTGACGGTCACGTACTCGGAGGCCCACACTCGGCCATCCACACCGATGAGGCGCACTTGATCGCCTGCCTGAATGCCTTCGCAATGCAGTCCACTCCGGGTAGACCAGGCTTGGAAGCTAGCGGGTCCGGCCGACTCCTCCTCCCCTATGGTCGCCACGCTCGCGATGGGCACGGTAACACTTGGAAAAGAGGGGTGCGACGTTTGGAAGGTCAGCGACTCGCCCACGTAGGCCTGGCCGCTGTTGTAGTCGACTTCAATCTCGATAAAACCCCCTGCAGGGCAGGTGGTTGCACCGGACCAATTGGATTCGTCCGTGATGCTGCTCGTGGAAATCTGCACATTGGAAAAGACCAGGGGAATGTTCCCGTTGTTGACCACAATGAGGCGGCGCGTGCGCGTACCGGGATTGCTCAAATTGCTGTAGTGGCGGAGATGCAACGTATCCTCCGTGAGGTAAAAACTAGGAGCAGCCGTGGCGGCTGTGGGTCCTACAAGGGTGCTGATTCGGTCCAAAAACTGCGGGTAGTCCACGTAGGGATTTCGGTTGTTTTGGAGGGCGTAAATGCCGTCGTTGCGGTAGCGGTCCAAACTGTCCGGCTGAAAACTCTTGTGCCACGTGTAGAGCGTCGGCTCCTGGGGTAGGTAGAAGTTGCTGTAGTCGCCGTAGCGCGTCACAAAGTAGAGCATGGCGCGAGCGCAATCGCCCTTGTGGGCATCCCGGGGTTCAAAGACACCGTTCAAACGCTTGCTGCCCCCTTGCGTCCAAGCAGGGGTGCCCGTGATCATGCCAAAGGGATTGTTGCTGCGCTGGGTATTGGCTATTTCATCACTGGGGAAAAGGTGATGAATGTCGCTCACCATAGGCGCCGCACTGCTAAAAAAGCTCTGCGGAAAGGTGTGCTCGCAGTTGAAGTTGTTAGCGGTGGCACCCGCGCGGGTGTTGAAAGTCGCTGTGCGACCGGTATACACGCACTCCACGATGCCGCCGTGGTTGTCTAAGGTGGCGTACATGTTGTCGCGCGCCACATTGTAGGAAAGCGAACTTGTATTACTGCCCAAAAGGGTCGTCAAAGCAGCACGCAAAGGCCCCTCCGTGAGGTTCTGCGTAGAAGCGTAATACGTTCTGCTGTACACCCCATCGGCCTCAAATTTCACGCCGAACGCGCCCAATTCGTGGTCAGTTTGGAAGACCAGGGGCAGCAGGTGCTCCACGTTGTGCACGGGGGTAAAACGCACGGAAACCGCCATGGAATCGCCGGCTGCCACGGTGTTTTGAGGCATAAAGATGTCTAGCAAGGTGTCGCCGTAGAAACCGGCCGTTCGGACCGCCTCAATCGTCAACGGACGCGTCGTGGGATTGTAGACCCAAACCACGGATGAATCGCGTTGCAACTCGGTGACAGCACCGCGGCTCAGGGTGGTGGTGCTCAAAATTTGAGCTGAAAGCCCTGTGGCCCAGAGGGCTAGAGCAGTGGCAAGAAAATGGGCGGTGTTTTTAAACATTTAATTCCGAATTGTAGCGTAAAGGTCGGCTATCTTTGCAGCCGGGCAAGGATCAAACAACCAGCTCCTGATGAATCCCCCAGGACGGAAACGTAGCAAGGGTAGTTGGTCGTAGCGGTGTGATTTGACTCCTTGCCTTTTTTCATTTCCCCTTCGGCTTTTATTCGCCTAGGATTTCCAACACTTTATCGACGATATCCTCCACGCTGGGCTTGGAGAAATAGTCTCCATCACTGCCATACGCAGGACGGTGTGCTTTGGCGGTTAACGTGGCCGGCGCAGCGTCCAAATACGCATAGCCCCCCTGCCCTTCTAGGATTTCCTGAAGCAAGTAGGCCGAGGCACCACCGGGAACGTCCTCGTCTACCACGAGAAGACGGTTGGTCTTCTTCAATGATTCGAGGCACGTGGCGCTGCGGTCAAATGGCAACAGCGTTTGCGCGTCGACGATCTCTACGTCGATGTCCCATGCCTCGAGCCGCGCTGCAGCCTCTTCCGCCATGCGACACATCGACCCGTAGGTAACGAGGGTGAGGTCACTGCCCGAACGAAGCACTTCAGCTTGACCCAAAGGCACCGTGAATTCCGCCAAATTGGTGGGCAGGGTCTCCTTTAAACGGTAGCCGTTCAAGCATTCGATCACCAGGCCTGGCTCATCCGCCTGTAGCAGCGTGTTGTACATGCCTGCTGCTTGGGTCATGTTGCGCGGGGTGCACACATACATGCCGCGCAAAGAACCTAGGATCAAGCCCATTGGCGAGCCCGAGTGCCAAATGCCTTCGAGGCGGTGTCCGCGCGTTCGGACAATTAGAGGCGCCTTCTGCCCGCCCGCCGAACGCCAGCGCACCGTAGCACAGTCATCGCTCAAAATCTCCAGGGCATAGAGCAAGTAATCCAGGTACTGAATCTCCGCAATCGGGCGCAATCCGCGCATAGCCAAGCCAATGCCCTGACCCGCGATCGTCGCCTCGCGAATGCCCGTATCAAACACACGGGTTTCGCCAAAGGCCTCTTGCATGCCCTCCAAACCTTGGTTCACGTCCCCAATCGTGCCCACATCCTCCCCAAAGACCAAGGTCTCGGGGTAGCGGGTGAAGAGGGCGTGAAAATTGTCGCGCAGTACCACCCGGCCGTCCACCTGCTGAGGACTGTCGCCGTATTCCGCCGGAACCACAGGAACGTCGAGCGCAGTTCCCGAATGCAAATGCGCCGAGTAGGCCTGGGCCCCTTTCTCCTGCTGGACCTCCAGCCAAGCGTTTACCGCCTGGGTATCTTTTCCGTGGACGCGCGCCTCCGTGGCTGCCTTTCGCACGGCAGAAAGAGAATCGCGCCACATGGCTGTCTTGTCGGCCCGCAGACGGCTTGCGCCTGCTGTATCGCCCAAGAGGTCCAACCAATCGGCGGCCTGATCGCGAATCCCCTGCAAGGGCTCCAAGTAGGCCGCGTAGGCGGCTTTCATGTCGGCGCGCGCCTGCTCCTTGGCTTCAGCTTCAATAGCATCCAGGGCTTTCGCAGACAGGAGTTTGTGGTCTTCAATAAACTTCCGAAACTGCACAATGCCGTCGTACTCCAGTTCCCAAGCCAAACGCTCCGGGCTCTTGTAACGCTCGTGGGATCCCGAGGTCGAGTGGCCCTGAGGTTGTGTGACTTCCGTGATGTGCAACAAAACGGGCACGTGCTCCTCGCGGGCTACATTTTCCGCTTTCTCAAAGGCTTGGACCAGCTCGGCGTAGTCCCAGCCTTTGGCCACAATCACTTCAAATCCAGGGTCTTCTTCGTTGCGTTGGAATCCAGCCAGCGCTTTAGAGATGCTCTGCTTCAAAGTTTGGTACTTGGCATGCACCGAAATACCGTACTCGTCGTCCCACACGCACATGACCAGTGGCAACTGCATGACGCCGGCCGCGTTCATGGCCTCCCAAAAATGCCCTTCCGATGTGGAGGCGTTTCCGATGGTACCCCAGGCCACTTCCTGGCCCTTTCGGCTGAAGCCGTTTTCAATACCCAACGCCTTGTAGACCTTGGAGGCCTGAGCGAGACCTAACAAACGCGGCATCTGCCCGCCCGTTGGCGAAATATCTGCGGAAGAATTCTTTTGATCCACTAAGGATTTCCACGCCCCATTTTCATCGAGAGAACGCGTGGCAAAATGGCCATTCATTTGACGGCCCGCACTGGAGGGTTCGCGCTCCACCGAAGTGTCCGCATACAAAGACGCAAAAAACTGCGCGGGGGTCAGGGCCCCAATGGCCATCATAAACGTTTGGTCCCGGTAGTAGCCGCTTCGGAAGTCCCCATCGCGAAAAACCTTGGCCCAAGCGATCTGCGCTAACTCTTTTCCATCCCCGAAAATGCCAAACTTGGCCTTGCCGGTCAGAACCTCTTTTCGGCCCAAAAGACTGCACTCACGGCTCAAAACCGCCAGCCGGTAATCGTCTTGAATGGATTGAATGAAATCAGGATTGTGCATGTTTACAAAAATAGGGTGACCTTTGTTCCCGAATCCCACAAAAACCACATTCTTCCGATGAAATTCTTTATCGACACTGCCAACCTCGCCGAAATTCAAGAAGCACAAGACATGGGCATCTTAGACGGCGTCACCACCAACCCTTCCTTGATGGCCAAAGAAGGCATCACAGGCCAAGAAAACGTGCTCAAGCACTACCAAGCCATCTGCGACATCGTCGACGGCGACGTCAGCGCTGAAGTAATCTCCACGGACTTCGAAGGCATGGTACGTGAAGGCCTCGCCCTCGCCGCGTTGGACCCCAAAATTGTCGTTAAAGTTCCCATGATCAAGGAAGGCGTGAAGGCTATCCGCTACTTCAGCGACCAAGGCATCAAAACCAACTGCACGCTCGTATTCTCCGCAGGTCAAGCCCTGATTGCTGCGAAGGCAGGAGCCACGTACGTATCGCCTTTCATCGGCCGTTTGGACGACATCTCCACCGACGGTATGGATCTCATCGAGTCCATCCGCGTGATTTATGACAACTACGGTTTTGAGACCGAAATTCTAGCCGCTTCCGTTCGCCACCCAATGCACATCTTGCAGTGTGCCGAAATTGGCGCCGACGTAATGACCGGCCCCCTCAGCGCCATCAACGCCCTCCTAAAGCACCCCTTGACCGACATCGGCTTGGAGAAGTTCTTGGCGGACCACAAGAAGGCGAATAGCTAAGGCAGGCTCGGGCTAGAGGGCTAGAGAGCTAGAGAGCTAGAGAGCTAGAGAGCTAGAGAGCTAGAGAGCTTTTTGGCAAAAGTGTTTAAGAGTTCAAGAGTTGAAGGGTGGATGCCCTTTGATTCTTGGGCTCTTTTTTTTGGTGAAAAGGTTAAAGGGTTGAAGGGCGCTTTGCGCCGCAGGTTGGTTGGTTTGTTGGTTTGTTTGGGGTGGTTGGATAGCGTGAGGGTTCGCGCCGAAGGCGCTCCCTTTAACCCTTTAACCCTTTGACTTTCGCCTCCACTTCCCACTAGCCGTCAATGGCAGCTCGCCCTCGAGGATACGCTTGGGGCGCTGCCAGGATGCGAGCGTTTGGAAGGCCTGGAGCAAAAGGTGGCGTTCGGCATCCGTCAGTGGCACGGAATACCAAACGAGGGCTTCTCCCCATTCGGGATCGGGCACAGATCCTGCGAATCCAGTTGGATGTTCGGGGTAGGCTGCGGCGATGGCTTGGTCGATGGTTTCGGGGAAGATTTTCTTACCCCCGGAAAGAATGGCGCCGTCCAGACGGCCCAGCCAGGTAAAGCTGCTCGGGCTATGAACGTCTGCGGCATCTGTGGTTCGCAGCGCATGCACGCCGCGTTCAGGAGCATCAATAACGAGAGCTCC
>JALQUY010000098.1 GCA_023260615.1 Schleiferiaceae bacterium | reverse complement strand
CTTGTACTTGTATTCGGCCGCGGAAACCTTGGGCACCTCGCGCGATGAAATGATTGGCGACCTGCTGAGCGGCAAGGCGAAGTACTCGTCCATCTTTAACTACCCCACCTTGAGCTGGGCGGATATGGGGGCCATTGGCTGGCTGGTCGATGGCGCAGCTATTGCCAATCAGGTCATGCTCTGCCGAACATCCTATGGGCCCTACAGCCGCGCCATGGTCCGCATTTGCAAGGAGGAGAGCTTCCACCAACGCCAGGGCTACGAGATCATGATGACCCTCGCCAAGGGCACCCCCGAACAGAAGGAAATGGCCCAAGACGCACTGAACCGCTGGTGGTGGCCGTCGATTATGATGTTCGGGCCGTCAGACGACGCAAGCCCCAATTCTGCACAAAGCATGAAGTGGCGCATCAAGCGCAAGTCCAACGACGAGTTGCGTCAGGAATTCATTGACAAAACCGTCCCCCAAGCAGAATTTATTGGCCTGACGATTCCCGACCCTGATTTGAAGTGGAACGAGGAGAAGGGCCAATACGATTTTGGACCCATCAATTGGGACGAATTCTTCCAAGTGATCGCGGGCAATGGTCCCTGCAATGCAGAACGTCTGGCAGCCCGCCGCAAAGCCCATGAAGAAGGCGCTTGGGTGCGCGAAGCGGCTGCCGCCTATGCGAAAAAACAATCGGCGCGCGCCTCACAGGCAGCCACCCAAACCCACGCCGCATGAGCGCACATCCCGACCACTGGCCTCTTTGGGAGGTCTTCGTTCGAAGTAAGAACGGCCTAGCGCACAAACATTCCGGCAGTTTGCATGCGCCGGATGCAGAAATGGCGCTGAAAAATGCGCGCGATGTGTACACTCGACGCAGTGAAGGAGTATCTATTTGGGTCGTTCCTTCAAGTGCTATTGTCGCCTCTTCGCCCGACGAAAAGGAACCGCTTTTTGCGCCTTCCGACGACAAGGTCTACCGCCATCCTACTTTTTACGACATTCCGGATGAAGTGGGACACATGTGATCCAAAGGCGGCTTACGTGCTGCATTTGGCGGATGATGCCTTGATTTTAGGGCAGCGCTTGTCCGAATGGTGTGGCCACGGTCCCATTCTGGAACAAGACATCGCTTTGACCAATATTTCTTTGGACCTCATTGGGTTAGCGCGTCAATACTACCAGTATGCCGCCGAGATCATGGGAGACGGCTGCACGGAAAACGACTTGGCGTATTTCCGCGATAGCCGGGCATTTAAAAACCACTTGCTGGTCGAACAGCCCAATGGCCACTGGGGCGACACCCTAGCGCGCCAATTTTACTTTGACACCTTCCACTTTTTCCAACTGGAGGCCTTGTCGAATAGTACCGATGAGCGCTTGGGCCAAATTGCCCGAAAAGCCATTAAAGAATGCGCCTACCACGCCCAATACAGCGCCGAATGGATCATTCGCCTTGGCGACGGCACCGAGGAGAGCCAGGCCAAAGTGAAAGCCAGCCTGGCACACTTTGAGCGCTTTGCCGGCGAGTTTTTTGTGCCCAGTGACGTAGATACTCAAGCAGCTGAAAAGGGCTGGGGCCCCGCAGTGGACGCTCTTAGGCCTGCTTGGTTGGAAAAAGTGAACAGCATCTTGACGCTGGCAAAAGTGCCGTCCTTCAACGAGTCCACAGTGGCACGCACGGGCGGCAAAGCGGGCATCCACAGCGAACACCATGGCTATATTTTAGCCGAAATGCAATCCCTTGCCCGCGCCTATCCGGACGCCTCATGGTAAGCGAGGAAGCTCTCTGGAAAGCCTTAGAAGGGGTAATGGACCCCGAAGTGCCGGTATTGAGCGTAGTCGATCTGGGAGTTATCAGACGCGTTGCTCAAGAGGACACAGTGATACACGTAGACCTGGCGCCCACCTATACGGGCTGTCCCGCCATGGACGTGATTCAGAAGCGCGTAGAGGAGGGCTTAGCCGAATTTGGACCCGTTGTGGTTCATACCGTTTTAGATCCTCCGTGGACAACGGATTGGATGTCTGAAGCGGGACGGGCCAAACTAGAAGCCTACGGAATCGCGCCTCCCGTTGGAAAAGCAAGCGACAAGCGCAGTCTCTGGGCGGTTCAACCCACGGTGCACTGCCCTCGCTGCAAAAGTCAAAACACGGAGTTGATATCACTCTTTGGCTCGACGGCCTGCAAATCGCTCTACCAGTGCCGCGATTGCCAGGAGCCCTTTGATTATTTCAAGTGCCTATAAAAGGCCACAAACAAAAAGAGGGCACCCGAATGGATGCCCTCTTTCATAGTTGATTTGATTTGGTGTGAGGCCTTAAGGTCTGGTGTGAGGCTTAGGGCATCACAAATGTGCATGATTTATTTGATTTGCCTAAAAAATTTGTGAGAAACTGTGAAACAACTATATTGTCACATAGTTTCACATAGCATGCAGGGCTGGTATAATTCGCTGAAAATAAGTTTCTTGATAGCTTTTTTAGGGCTATCCACCCCCCTTTTAGGCCAAGCTAGTGCATGGGTGGCTGGTGAATCGGGAAAGGCCTACATTTTCCGAAAAGACAGTCTCATAGAGCTAAATTTTCATACGGGAACGCGTCAGCTTTTGCGAAATGCAGTCTGGCAACCGCTGGATAGCTTCCCCATCATGGCGGAGCCGGACCGTTTGATGAAGCATCCCAAACCCTACGTATTGAGCACCGCGGATACCGTAATAATTTCCTTTCCTGGAAGCGGATTGGTGTATGGCCTAGATCGAAAAGGATGGCCCAAGCGGCTGGACGACACCTACTATTCAGGGTACAATTTTGACTGTTTTAGGGGCTACGTACAAGGAGTGCTGTATAGCGTTGGTGGAAGCGGCTTCTGGTTGCGGAACGCGGTGGTGAGCTACTACGACACGGACCTCAATGAATGGGAACAAGTCAGACCTTTTTATGGACTAAATGCGGGCTTTACCCTCCAATTGGGCGCGCAAGTGGACAGCGGTACGTTTATCCTGGTAAATTCTCCAGATAAAACATTGGAACCTACGATAACGGATTATCAGGTTTTGCGCATCAATCTCCTGGAAAGAGATGCAGAAACCATAGGGGTTTTATCCATTGACGATGGCAGTAGGGAGCACAAGATCACGAACGTGGGAAGCGTTCGCCATCTCGCCCTTTTTGATGTGGATGGTTTCCTTTTTGTGGCGGATATGTTGGAGAACAAACTGTACGAGTGGTTGGACCTAACCGCTGGCACGGGGCCGTACAATGGGTTTGAAGGGGTAATTATTCAGAAAGATACGGTCCACCTCATCTATTCGTCGAGCACCATCACGAATCCCAGTGTTCGCATCACCAAAGTCCCATTTGCGGATATCCTGAGCTATTGCCGCGACACGGACATGCCCGTTTACCGAACGACGGCAGAACAGCTTTTTTATAGGTATACCACGGAATTTTTGGTGGTACTTCTAGGTGTGCTATTCTTAGTGGTTTTCTTGGTGCGCTACAATTTGCGCCAACCCGATATGGAAAAGCAGTTTGTCCAAAAGCTCAACCCGCATGAGGTCCGATTGCTTCGTCATTTGTTATTGCTTCCCCCGGGTCGTTCAGCGGATATAACGGAAATTGATCTGCTATTGGAAATGGACGACAAATCATGGGAAAACCAACGTAAAATTCGGTCTAAGACCTTTGCACGTCTAAATGAATTGGCGGATGAGATGCTGGGCTACCGAAACTTTATACTGCGTGTTCCGCATCCCGAGGACAAGCGCGCTCGTCTCTACCATATTTCCCCAGAATACCGAGGTGCTGCCACAACCTTGCTCAGACACGTGTAACTTCATCCTATGGTTCTACTTAACTACACCGACAACGGCGTCATGTGTTTGGCGCTGAATCGCCCCAGCACCTACAATGCCTTCAACCGCGAAATGGCGCTCACACTTCAAGAACTCTTGGACCAAGGGGCCGCAGATGTCGACGTTCGGGCTATTTTGCTCACGGGCGAAGGCAAGGCCTTTTGCAGCGGGCAGGATTTGAGCGAGGCCATTGATCCTGAGGGTCCCGGCTTGGACCGAATTCTATCCGAACATTACAACCCCTTAGTTCAAAAAATGCGCGCGCTCCCCAAGCCCATCGTCGTGGCCGTCAATGGCGTAGCCGCAGGCGCCGGTGCCAACCTCGCATTGGCTGGAGATGTGGTCGTGGCCGCGGAGAATGCCAGTTTCATTCAGGCCTTTTCTAAAATTGGACTGATTCCTGACACGGGAGGAACACTTACGCTACCGCGCCTGGTCGGACCCGCCAAAGCATCCGCCTGGATGATGTTGGGGGATAAAATTTCGGGAACGGAAGCCGAACGAACAGGAATGATTTACAAGGCCTTCCCCGCGGAGGACCTTCAGTTCGAGGCGCTGAGAATCGCCGATCAGCTGGCCCAAATGCCTACACGCGCCTTTGCCCTGACCAAGCAAGCGCTGAACGCCTCCACCTATGCGGGCTTGGATGCGCAATTGGAATTGGAGCGTAAGCTGCAAAATGAGGCAGGGGCCACCCAAGATTTTAAAGAAGGGGTTTCGGCCTTTTTGGAAAAGCGACCCGCCACGTTTCGTGGGAAGTAAGCGTTCGCGCAAGAAGTCGGACCTTTGCTACCCCTTGAAGTCACAGCCATGGAACAGAAATTAACCCCCATTCGTGTAGCTACCGTTGTTGGTGCGGGTGCGATGGGCTCGGGCATTGCCCAAGTGCTCGCTCAGGCGGGCGTCCGCGTGCACCTCTCCGACACCAAAGACGAAGCCTTAGAACGCGCCATGCAGAAAATGCAGGCGACGATGGACCGCCTGGTGGAGAAAGGCACATTTACGGCGGAACGTGCCGCAGACATTCTGGGCCGCATTTCGCCCATTTTGTACTTGCGCGAGGCCAGCGATTCGGACCTCGTGATCGAAGCGATTTATGAAAACCTCGAGGCAAAGCGCTCGGTCTTTACGACGCTGGACGACGTGGTTTCCGACGACTGCATCTTGGCGACGAACACCTCGTCGTTGAGCATTGCGGCCATTTCTGCAGGTGTGAAGAACCCCGCGCGCGTCATTGGGTTGCACTTCTTCAACCCCGCCCCCTTGATGCCTTTGGTGGAAATTGTGCCCAGCCTGGCGACGGACGCACAGGTCTTGGAGCGTTGCGTCCAAGCGGTTGCCGCATGGGGCAAGACCGGTGTGGTGGCTAAGGACAGCCCCGGCTTCATCGTGAACCGTGTCGCCCGCCCCTACTATGCAGAGGCCATGAATATGTTGGAAGAAGGCCTAGCGGACGTTCCGACCATCGATTGGGCGATGACGCAGCTAGCGGGCTTCCGAATGGGCCCCTTTGCCCTCATGGATTTGATCGGACATGACGTCAACTACACGGTGACCGAAACGGTGTGGACGCAGTTCTACTATTCGCCCCGTTTCCGTCCCAACTTGAGCCAAAAGCGCCTCCTCGAAGCAGGCTGGCTGGGCAAGAAAACCGGCCGAGGATTCTACGACTACCGGGACGGCGCTGCGGCCCCCGCAGCCACGCAGGATCCCGCTTTGGGCGAAGCCATCGTACAGCGCATTCTCGCCCTTTTG
>JALQUY010000097.1 GCA_023260615.1 Schleiferiaceae bacterium | reverse complement strand
AGCACCGGATTCTTGCGCACTTTGTCTTCCAAAGCCTTGATTTCTGGTGGCAAGGGAATGCGGTAGACCGGACTTTTGGCAAAGCCGCCGTCTTGGCTCAGTTGAGCTACACCCGTTGATACGCCCGCATCAAGCGCTTCTTTGAGGCCTTGACCTATTTCTTTCGCACTTGGACCCGCTTCTGCACCTTGCAGGTTCTTCAAGCCCTGGAGGGCTTGCGCTGCACTCGCGGGTGGCGCCGGCAGTTTAATCTGAGCACAGGCACTGAAGGTCGCGCCAACCAGGATCACGGAAAACAAAAGACTACGCATTGCAAGAATTTTTAGGGAAGGCTATGCAAAGCGAATGCCGAAGATTACAAGCCTTCGGCGTAGGCCTTAAAATTGTTGAGAATCATTTGCCAGCCGGCTTGCTGCATCTCAACGGGATTTTGGTCTTCCGCTTCAAAGCGCTCGACCACATGCACCCCACCAGGCACTTCTTCGAAGGTGACCCAAATCTTTCGGTCGTCTCCCATCGTAGAATGTAACTCCTTATGGTGCTCCACCAGCGTGTAGGTCGCCCCGAATTCAAAGCCAAAGCTGCCGTCGCGGGCTTCCATTCGGGCCGTGTACGAACCTCCAACGCGAACGTCAGATTTCGCCCATGGGCAATGCCAGCTGGGGTCGGCAAAATTCCATCCTGTGATGTGCTCGCCTTCGGTCCATGCGGACCAAACGGTCGCCAAATCGGCTTGGACCGTTGCTTCAATCGTAACCTGCGGCCGCATCGTTACGCGAATAGAGGCTTGTCCTTCATCATGGCGACCACAGCGTCTCCAACTGCCTTGATTTTGCTGGAATCCTCTGCATTCATCAGCACTTCATCGATAAAACCAGCGATGCTGTCCATGTCGGATTCGACACATCCACGCGTAGTAATGGCAGGCGTTCCAAGTCGAATACCACTGGTAACAAAGGGCGATTTGTCGTCAAAGGGCACCATATTCTTATTGGCCGTAATGTGGGCTTGAACCAAGGCGGCTTCCGCTGTCTTACCGGTTACGCCTTTGTTGCGCAAATCAATCAGCATCAAGTGGTTGTCAGTTCCGCCTGAAATAATCTCGTAGCCACGGCCAACCAATGCACTCGCTAATGCTTGGGCGTTCTTTTGGACCTGTACGATGTAGTTGAAGTAGTCGTCCTGCAAGGCTTCGCCGTAAGCCACCGCCTTGCCGGCAATCACATGCTCCAAGGGGCCGCCTTGAATGCCAGGGAATACGGCCATGTCGAGCAGGTTGGACATCATACGGATCTCCCCTTTAGGCGTCGTCAGACCCCATGGGTTTTCAAAGTCCTGACCCATCATGATCATACCGCCGCGTGGACCGCGCAAGGTCTTGTGCGTAGTGGTTGTCACAAAGTGGCAATGGGGCATGGGATCGTTCAACAAGCCTTTGGCGATTAAGCCCGAGGGGTGAGAGATGTCGGCGAGCAGTAAGGCGCCCACCTCGTCGGCGATTTCGCGGAATTTGGCGTAGTCCAAATCCCGTGAATAGGCGGATGCGCCACAGATGAGCATTTTGGGCTTCTCGCGGTGGGCGATCTCGCGAATCGTATCGTAGTTGAGCAAACCGGTCTCCTTCTCCACCCCGTAGAACACAGCGCGGTAGGTCTTTCCCGAGAAGCTTACGGGGCTGCCATGGGTCAAATGACCGCCGTGGCTTAAGTCAAAACCCATGATGGTGTCGCCGGGCTGCAAGCAAGCGAGGTAGACGGCCGCATTGGCTTGGCTACCGCTGTGGGGCTGGACGTTGGCATATTCCGCATCAAAAAGCTCACAGGCACGGTTGCGCGCCAAATCTTCCACTTGGTCGACAATTTCACAACCTCCGTAGTACCGCTTGCCGGGGTAACCCTCTGCGTACTTGTTCGTTAATACGGAGCCCACGGCTTGCATGACCGCAGGGCTGGTAAAGTTCTCGGAGGCGATAAGCTCGATGCCGTTGATTTGGCGTTGCTTCTCAGCCTCAATAAGTTGGAAAATTGCGCTATCGTGTTCCATAAGATTGGTGGTAACTTGTGCCTCAAAAGTACGCCAAATGCACCCCCTCTCCGACCCAAAATCCCAGAGTTTTCTACCAGTTTCTGAACAGTCTGACTTCCCCCTGCAGAACATCCCATTTGGGGTCATCGAGCGTCCGGATGAGCTGTTCGTTTGTGCCTCCCGCATTGGCGATACCGCTCTGGATTTGAATGCCTTGCAGCAGCTGGGCTACTTTGACGACTTGGAACTGCCGGAAGGATTATTTGGTCAAGAAGCCTTAAATGAGTTCATCTCGTTGGGGCGTCCCGTTTGGCGTGCCGTTCGCAGCCGAATTGCCGAACTCTATGCCGCCGGATCAGACCTCGAAGACAAATCCAAGCAACGCGCCGAAATTGAATGGCCCATAGCCGAGGTAGAAGCCGTTCTGCCGGTCTTCATTGGCGACTACACCGATTTCTACGCCTCCCGAGAACATGCCACCAACGTCGGAAGTATGTTCCGAGATCCTGCGAACGCCCTATTGCCAAACTGGTTGCACCTCCCTGTGGGCTACCATGGCCGCAGTTCGACCATCGTGGAAAGTGGGGTGAACATTCGACGTCCCAACGGTCAGAGCAAGGGCCCCAACGATCCGGCGCCCGTCTTTGGCCCCTCCATCAAGGTGGACTTTGAGCTCGAGATGGCCTTCATCACGGGCGACGGCCCCACCGGCGAGACGCCCATCCCCGTAGAACGCGCGGAAGAATACATTTTTGGCCTGGCCCTCTTGAACGATTGGAGTGCCCGGGATGTCCAGCAATGGGAATACGTTCCTCTGGGCCCTTTCTTGGCGAAAAATTTTGCGACCAGCATTTCGCCTTGGATTGTCACTCTGGATGCGTTGGCTCCCTTTCGCGCAGATCGCCCTAACCAAGAAGACCCCAGCCCCCTACCCTATTTGCAACAGGACCCCAAAGGAGCAAATGTCGATGTGCACTTGGAGGTGAGTATCGCACCGCAAGGGCATCCTGAAACGGTGGTCTGCCAAAGCAATTTCAAGCACATGTACTGGTCTATGGCCCAGCAGCTTGCGCATCACACCATCAACGGTTGTCTGATTAATGCGGGAGACTGCATGGGAAGCGGTACGATTAGCGGTCCTGAGAAAGGAAGCTTTGGTTCCATGCTCGAGATTACGTGGAACGGCAAAGAGCCCGTCACCCTTTCGGACGGAAGCCAGCGGGGCTTCATTGAGGACCACGACACCGTAATCATGCGCGGGTACTGCAAAAAAGACGGCTTGCGCATTGGCTTTGGCGAGGTTTCTGCTACCTTACTTCCAGCATTGTCATGGAATCCAGCGTCGACTTCGAAAAACTAGTTCGGAACAAATACCGAGGCCTACTCCGCGCCGTGGAATCCCGCGGCGGGGACAAGGAAGATTTGGCTTTGATTCGCAAAGCCTACAAAGTAGCTGCAGATGCGCACAAGGACGTTCGGCGAAAATCGGGCGAACCCTACATCACCCATCCCCTCGACGTCGCACTCATCGTAACCAAGGAGATTGGCCTCGGCCCTCAGTCCATCGCCGCCGCCTTATTGCACGATGTGGTGGAGGATTCCGACTATACCAAAGAAGATTTGGAGCACATGTTTGGGCCTTCCATTGCCTACATGGTAGAAGGCTTGACCAAGATTCAGGGCATTTTTGACCACCAATCCAGCTCCATGCAGGTGGAAAATTTTCGAAAGTTGTTGCTGTCTATCAGTGATGACGTTCGGGTGATTTTGGTAAAGATGGCGGATCGCTTGCACAACATGCGCACGCTAGATGGAATGCCCTACCACAAGCAGCTAAAAATTGCGAGTGAAACCCTGTACATATTTGCTCCTCTCGCGCACCGAATGGGTCTTTACCACATTAAGTCCGAATTTGAAGATTTAGGACTGAAATACACAGAGCCCGAAACCTACGACGAGCTTGAGCGCAAGCTGGACGAGGCAGAAGAGGACGACGCCATCTACCTCGAGCGCTTTAGCCAGAGCATTGAATCGCTGCTTGAGTCCGAAGGTCTTGATTTTGAGGTCAAACGACGCAACAAGGGCATCTTTTCCATTCGGCGTAAAATGCTCAATCAGGGCGTCACGTTTGAAGAGGTCTATGACAAGTATGCGATTCGCATCATTCTGGACACCAACGCCAAACGCGAAAAAGCGGACATCTGGCGCGCCTATTCCGTAATCACCGCGGTATTCCGACCCAATCCACGCCGTTTGCGCGATTGGATTACCGCGCCAAAAGCCAATGGCTACGAATCCCTTCACATCACCGTAATGGGACCTGAGGGGCATTGGATTGAAGTGCAAATTCGCTCTCAGCGCATGGACGAAGAAGCCGAAAAAGGCTATGCGGCACATTGGCGCTACAAGGAGGACAATTCCGGCAATGCTGCGCTCGATGAATGGGTTAGTCGAATTAGAGAGGCCATTGAAAACCAGGGGGATAGCGCTGTTGAATTTGTTGATCAGTTCAAGCTACAACTCTTCAACGAGGAAGTCTTTGCCTTTACTCCACAAGGTAAAATGCTCACCTTACCGAAGCATGCAACCGCCCTGGACTTCGCCTTTGAAATCCACACGGACTTAGGTATGTCCACGCTTGGAGCCAAAGTCAATGGCAAACTAGTCCCATTGAGCTATGAAATCCAAAGTGGAGATCAAGTTCAAATTCTCACGTCTGAGGCACAACGCCCGCAGCCAGATTGGGAAAACTGGGTAGTAACACCCAAAGCAAAGTCCAAAATTCGCCAGTACCTGCGCGACCACCAACGCGACACTCAAGACCGAGGCAAACGACTGCTTCAACGCGCCTTGAAAAAAGCCAAGTCTGAATTAAATCAGAGCACCACTCAAAAAATGCTCAATTTCTTCAGCCTGCGCAATCCTAAGGAACTCTACGAACGCTTTGGCTCTGGACAGTTCGGCACTGAGCATTTGCGAAGCTTTATCCAGGAAGAATCCGGTGGCTTTTACCAGTACTTGCGTCGGCGTTTTCGTCCAAAAGGCGCCAACTTAAAGGAAATTTCAGAAGCCTCACGTCGGATCGTATTTGGCCCCGACCAGGTCATCCTGGAACATAGCATGGCTACCTGCTGCCACCCTATCCAAGGGGATCAGATTTTTGGTTTTGTGGAAGAAAACGGGATTCAGGTGCACCGTACGGACTGTCGTCATGCCGTTCATCTGCAAGGGCGTTTTGCGGAAAAAGTCATCTTGGCACGCTGGGCCAGTGGACAAGAAGGGCAAGGATTCAACGCGACCTTGAGATTCTCTGGCATGGACACGTCAGGACTAATCATGAAGGTTACCTCTCTGATTTCCAACGAACTGAGCATTGACATTCGCTCCTTGCACATCGATAGCCATGACGGAGTCTTCCATGGGACTATAGCTGTGCATGTAACGGACCGGAGCCAACTCAGCAACCTCGCAAACCTGCTAAAAGGCATTAAAGGTATAGACCGCGTAGAGCGGGAGTTTTCTAAGGGCTAGGGAGCGCCTTTGGCGCGCTAGAGGGCTAGAGGGCTAGAGGGCTAGAGGGCTAGAGGGCTAGAGGGCTAGAGGGCTAGAGGGCTAGAGGGCTAG
>JALQUY010000096.1 GCA_023260615.1 Schleiferiaceae bacterium | reverse complement strand
TGAGACCCGAGGCAAGCTCATCAAGGCCTTTGCGATGCTGGAAAACAAGGTGGTTTCGACGCCAAAACGAAAACACGGAAACATCCCGCTTTAAGATATTGTGAGAAAGCGCAGTTGGATTAACTTTGCGCTCCCAATCACGATGCCCCATCGTCTAATTGGCAGGACAGCGGATTTTGGTTCCGTATGTCTAGGTTCGAGTCCTAGTGGGGCAACACCGATTGAAAGCCGCGCACTTTGCGCGGCTTTTTTATTTCCCCGGGGCGCAAACAAGCAGCTCGACTTCAGCGTACATTTCGCCAAACTTCTCCCCATGCGCCGAATGCTTCTTTTAGGTTTTTTCACTTTGGCGCTTTGGGCCTGCGAGCGCCATCGCGACTACCGCAATGCGTGGGTCGGCTCGTTTGAAGGGGAGGTGGAGCATGGGACCTCCTATCCCAGTACAGACAGTTTGGGCAATTGGTACATCTACACATGGACCAGCACGGAAATCTGGATGCTTGAGGTGGAGAAAGATGGCGATAGTGCGCTCGTGCTTACCAAATGGGTGGGCGGAACGGCCGAAGACTTGGGAAGTTTCCCGGTCAAACCAACGGGACAGTATCTCATGCAGAGCGGCGGGGGCAGCAGCTACAGCTCACTTGAAATCACGTTTTCGGCGGATACACTTACGTGGAATCGCTTCCAAAAGTGCGGTATCCCCTGCTCCTCCTGGACGACGGGGACGCTGGTGCGCTTTTAAGGTGTTTACAGCTTTGAACGCAACACCACAGCCTGCCCAAAGAAGGAGAGCCCCGCATTAAAAAGCACCAAGCCTGCGGTGCCCATCCAAAAGAAGGGCTCACCCGCGCCTTTTTGAAGCACGGCCTCCCCAATGACGGAAAGTCCAGCGCCGACCAGCAACAGGCCGGTTACGGCATACAGCAGCCATTTCGTTTTTACATTCATGTCAACAGGGGGTATTGGTAATTACAAAAAAAAGTCCCCAGAATCCCTAGCAGGTTTAGGGGGGAAGCACATAATCTTAAAGGTAGGGCGCCCTTAAAAGAAACCCGCACGAAATCGTGCGGGTAAAGGGAGATCTAACACTAAAAACATCTGTAACGCAGATAAACAAGTCCCTCGGCTTGCTTGTGGACAAAGGTCTACGCTCAGGGTTAAGCCTGAGAAAAGCGAAGATCAAGGAAAGGTTGTTTCTAGTGCTGCACCACCCAGGGCTGTGTGGGATGGAAGGCATCGTCCATGGTCACGTAGTAAAGGCCGCTGGGAAGGACGTCAGAAGGCAGGGCCATAGGCGCCCTCCCGGTGGCTTCCCAGACCAAACGCCCGTAGGCATCCAAAATTCGGACCTGGCGCTCGCCCTCGAAGGAGGTGATCCAGGCCTCGTTGGAGGACGGGTTGGGGAAGAGCCGCCAAGGCAAGGGCACGCCGCAGACAATGATATTGGCCGTGAGGTCAAAGCCGATCAACGCATCCGAATACGATTTGCCCGTCAGCAAATTTTCCCAAGGGAAGACACCGCCCGAAACGGCTAGACTGTCCGGGTGGTACACATAGACCATGGGAAAGTTGGAGTTCAGCGCACTACCCGCCACTAAGGCATTGGGGACGGCATCCCCGTATACGCCCCAGCCGCGAAGCTCCATGGCTTGCGTGAAGACCGGATCCGGAATCGGACCGGGGCCGCCCTGAGCATAGGGAGGCAGGTGGAAGTGCAACATGGTGGCAGCCCGGTGAAGCGTAGCGGGGCTTCCCACCGTCCATCCGGAGCCCACCGTGTCGGTTCCCCAGTACATGTCCGTGCCATAGTGCCGTCCAAGCAGGTACACGTTATCTCCCTCCACGACTAAGGCATGACGGTTGGGCAAACCAAAGCGTGAAAAACCTTGATTGCCAGGAATTTCTTCGATCCAGTGGGCCTTGCCGGCTTTGTCAAAGGCGACCAGGAAAAAGTCCTCACCACTCGTGTTTGCGCCGGCGTGACTCAGGCTGTCGATGGAGAAGGGGAGGTAGTTTGGGCCAGCCATGAAAATGTACGTGCCGTCCAAGGAGGGATGGTCCGAATAGGCCAAATGCACCTTGTGGCAGCTCACGTCCTCCCAATAGCGCATCCACCGCCCGGTCCAATCGGGAGCCAAACAGGCCAAATACGTGTTGTACGTCGCCCCCGGACTCACATTGATGGAGTCGAGGCTCACTTGAAAACTGGGGCATCCCCCGCCAATGAGCAGGGTTCCGTCGGGCAGCTCCATCAACTCGGAGATGTAGCCAAAGCCGGTCAGGGTTTTTGAACGAACGATCACCCCATTGGGACTGACTTCGTGCAGGCGAACGTTTCCGCCAAACCCCGAACTTCCCACCATCAAGATGTTTCCGTTGTGCGCCAAAATGGCCATAGCCGTGGTATCGGGCTGCTCCCACAGGAGGTCAGGGGCAGCGGTATCTCCGGGGCGCACCTTTAAAAAGGCTTGCCGGTACTGGTTGTTTTGGTAGTAGGTGGTCCCCTTGTAGACTAAGCTGTCGAAGTAGCCCACTTGAATCAGGGCTTCGCCGCCGGGCACCGTGCTCATGGCGTCGATGCGCGCGCGTCCATTGAATTCCAGGGTCCATTCCGGACTGTAGGTGGTCAGCGCATTCAGAAAGGTCAGTCGCCAGTTGCCCACCGATTCGTGGTAGGTCGTTTTGTGTTTGGCCGAATACGACAGGAGCACCCCCTCATCCGCCACACCGCCCGAGGCCCCCAGGTACAGGGCGTCCTGCCCAACCATGTAGGGATTGATCTGTACGGCCCGGCTGCTGTCCCAAACGACGGTCGCACTGCCAAACAGCGTCGGTTGCGCCCAGCCCGAAAGCCCCGCGCACAACGCCAGCGTCAGGAGCGAGCCTCGCATCATGGGGTTACCGCGAATCGTAGGGTCGTCTCTTCCGTTCGGAGGAAGTACACACCACCGGGCCAATCTGCGGGTATGGACAGCATGACCGCCTCGTCGCCGGCCGATTCAGCGGCGGCGTGGTCCATGATCCGGCCCAGCGCATCCGTGATTTGGAAGGGGGCATCGGCCGGCAAGCCCTGAATCATCAAACGCCCACCTGGCGCCACAGGATTGGGCCAGAGGCCATAGAGCGGAATGCCCGCATCGTCCAAGCCCACGGATGTCAGGGATTTGCTCAACGTATCCGAGCCGCCGCAGTCATTGGCCACCACCAAGGTCACTTGGTAGAAAAGACCCGCCACAGCATAGAGGTGGGTGGGCGTTTTGCCCACGCCCTGGGTTCCGTCGCCGTAGTACCAGGTGTAGGACGTGGCCCCGATGGAGAAGCCGGCGTCAAACTGAACGTTCATGCCCGATCCATTAGACCACAGGATGTTGGCGGTCCATTCGGCCGTGGGCAAGTTGCAGATGACGATGGTGGAACTGTAGTTCGCGGTATCGCCACAGGCGTTGTAGGCGCGCAAGGTCGCGGTGTAGAGCCCTGAAGCGGCATAGCTGTGTACAGGGTTGGCGCCCGTACCTGTTGCACCGTCGCCAAATTCCCAGTAGTAGCCCGATGCACCTGTGCCGCCTGCCGTGAAGGCCGCCGTCAAGCCGGCTACCATGGAGGTGTAGTTGGCGCTTAACACCCCACAGACCGTGATGGGAATGGTGAGGGTGTCGGCCGATCCACAGGAATTGCTTACGATCAGCGTCACGTTGTAGGTACCCGGAGACGTGTAGGTGTGCGTCTTGCTGCTTCCGCTGCCCCCTGTGCCATCGCCAAAGTCCCAGCTGTAGCTATTGCCCGAGGTGGACCCTTGGGCCGTAAAGATGCGCGTTAATACCAAGCCGTTGTAATTAAAGTTCGCTGAAACGGCGGGACAAGGCAAGGTGGAGAAGGTTAAGGGGCCTTTCCAGCCGGACACCAACCCGGGGCCGCAGCTGTCACGCACGTAGACATCGTAGGAGGTGCTCGAGGTCAAGCCGGTCAATACCGTGGGCGATGTGGCGTTCGGGTTGGTCATGGTTGCAAAACCAGGGGTAAATCCAGTGGCCCCTACCGCGATTTGCGAGTAGCCACTCAAGGTCGAGAAGCTCACGGTGGCCCCTGTGGGCGTAATGCTCGCCACGCTCAGAGTGGTTGGCGTCACACAGGTAGGGGGAGGTGCGGCTTCCACGGAGATGTCGTCCAAACCCATCATGGCCCACCAACCACTGGTGCGTGCGGCTGAAAAGCGGAAGCGTACGGTGTCGTTTCGGTAGGTGTAGAGGTTGACAATGTTCTCTGTCCAGGGCGAAGATTTGGCCGTCTGATCGCCCGGGTAGACGGTTGTTAAGTTGACCCATCCGGTTCCTGCGTTGATTTCCACGGCCATGCTGCTGATGTTTGAGCCGTACAGGTGGGTCCAGAAGTAGATGGCGGGCGTGTCGATAGCCGTCAAGTCCACCCAAGGGGTAGTTACGCGCGTGATTAAGGGCGTCGTTGAATTGATATTGGTGTAGAGGTACTTGCCACTGCCACCCGCGCCACTGTTGGGCCCGGTATTCGGCCATGTGGTCGCGCCCGAACGTGGGGTGAACCAGTACCCCGTAGTGTCCGAACGGTTCCAGCATAAGCCAATGTCGCCTGGATCGTTCCAAACCCCGGAGCTCTGCACCCAATCAGTTCCGCTAAAGTCCTCCGACCAAGGGGCGGAAACTTGGGTACACAAGGTGGTGGCTCCAATGGGACCCACCCACTGGCTCGTTCCACTTGCGCCACAGGTATCCCGTACATAGAATTGGTAGGACGTAGATCCATTAAGACCCGTCACCGTGAAGGGATTGGTCGCCGCAGTGACCACGGTCCCGTTGCCCGGGGTGAAGCCCGGGCTGCCATACTCCACTTGCCAAGGGGCCACGCCTGTAGAGGTCCATGACAAGGTCACGGTAGACGCAGTTTTGCCCGTCACGGCTAAGCCGGAGGGCTTGGGACAAGCGGGCTTTTCGTACACATGGACGTCGTCCAAAGCGATGTCGGCCGTTTGGGTCAAGGTCGTGGTCTTGCTGCCCGTCCAGCGAAGCTTGATGGTGTCGTCCGCATAGGCGCTCAGATCCACAATGGCCTCCAACCAAGCAGCCGTCGACGACGTTTGCTGTTGGCCGGACACAGACCACAGGGAGGTCCAAGACGTTCCCGTAGAAACCTCTAGGGTCAGGCCTGCAATATCTGCCCCGTACATATGGTACCAGAAAGAGAGCTGAGGAGTGTCCAAGGGGGCCAAATCAATGGCGGGACTCGTCAAAATGGTACTGGTTCCCGCCGTAAACGTGGAAGTCTCCGTGTACATGTACTTGCCGCCTGCCGCCGGGGTATGGTCCCCACTGGGGCCAGTATTCCAAGCTGGGAATGCAGGAGGCCCCGGGGCCCAGAAGTAGTTCGCGGTTGCATCGCGGCTCCAGCAGCCTTGAATGGTTCCTGGTTGGCCCCAGGCGCCGGGCGCCCACGACGTACCGTCAAAGGTCTCCAAGTAGGGGGTGGTCACGGGCACACAGTCCGTGGTAAAGCTGACCGGGCCGATCCAGTTGGAACTAGACCCCAGCGAACAGCTATCCCGTACATAGGCCTGGTAGGTGGTGTTGGGGCTCAGGCCTGTAATCGTACCTGGGCTGCCGGATACGGTGGCCACGGTGCCGCCGCCCGGTGAAACCGTACCCGTACCGTAGCTGATTTGGCTCCAAGTTCCACCGCCTGCGAGCCACGAAAGGGTCGCGGTAGAGGAGGT
>JALQUY010000095.1 GCA_023260615.1 Schleiferiaceae bacterium | reverse complement strand
ATGGGTTTTTTCATGGGACCCTGGGCGACCGCGGCATGCACGACATCCAAGGTCGCGAGTACATTGAGCTTTACCATAATGCGCTCGCGTTCTCTCGGAATCTCGCCAAATCGCCCCATCGTACCCATCCCTGCCGAATGCACCACCGCATCGGGGGCGTAGGTTTTAAACAGTTCCAGCCAGCGTTCGTACATGCCCTCTTGGGTCAAATCCGCGTTCTCAAACTGGAAGTTGGGGTGATCGGCCAGAGCCGCAGTCGGAGCCTTGAGGTCTAAGCCCAAAACCTGATTTCCTTGCTGCAGTAGCGCGCGGCACGTGGCCTCGCCAATGCCTTGGGAGCAGCCCGTCACGATGAATTGTGTGGGAAGCCGTTGATTCATGTTCAGCAAGAACCCCCTTTCCTAGCAAAATTCCGTACGGCCTAGGGCTGCTCTCCTGGATAGTATTACGGAATCCTGCAAATCACTACCTTCATCGTAAATACCTACCCGCATGAGTACCTACCCCAAACAGGTTGAGTTTCTGAAACTCGTTCAAGCCCGCATCCCCGACCACCTCAATGTGGTGGACACCTTGGGGGAATTGCTCGGGATTGGGTCCGATTCTACCTACCGCCGACTGCGCGGAGAAACGGCATTGAGTTTTGAGGAGGCGCAGCTGATTTCCAGCCACTTTGGAATCTCCATGGACGCCGTGGGCATTGACGCGCTCAATCGCGTGGATTTTGACGCCGGGCATCCCATCGAAACGGCAGCAGACTATGCCAAATACTCGCAGCGTTTGGTGGCCCGCATGCTCCAAATCGAAACGGGGAAGCAGCAGTCTCACATGTACTATTTGGCGCAGGATTTTCCGCTGTTTTACATCTATTTATTTCCGCAGATTACACGCCTGAAGAGCTTTTATTGGGGACGCAGCATCTTGGCTTTGCCGGAATTTCAGCATGTAACCTTTGGGCAGTTTACCATACCCAAAGAGCGCTTTGAGGCCGGCCTAGAGGTTATTCGTAGCTATGCGCAATTGGATTCATCGGAAGTCTGGACAAGCCGCAGCTTCCTGGCCACCTTGAGACAAATTCAATACTGCTGGGATACAGGGCTCATCACAGAACTCAACGATGCGCTGGCTATCCTCGAGGAAATGGATGAACTGGTCGAAGTTATTCGCATCCAATCCACTGCCGGCCAAAAAATCAACCCTTTGACCCGTCAGCCCACAGGCGCACCCTTCCACTTCTACATCACGGAACTCAGTGTCGGCAATAACGCCGTCTTCTTGGACCGAGGTGAAACAAAGCACACCTTTCTCAGTTTCAACACGTTTAACTTCATTGAGACCACCAACCGAGCCTTCAACCGCCAAACGGAAAAATGGATTCAGGAACTCATTCGGAAGTCGACTAAAATTGAGCCGGGCGCGACTAGTGTGCGCGACCAGTACCTCGCGAAGCTAAAGCGTCAAGTGGATACTATTCGGCAGGCGATTTGCAACCAAGAAGACACCTTGCTGTGATCAAATAGGCGTGCTGTAGCGGCCCGCCAAGCGATGGAAAGCCTCCGTCAACTGCTGCGTGACGGCAGAACCGCGGCGGTTTTGGAGCACGCGGCCATCCACTTCGACGACAGGGGTCAATTCGCCCATGGATCCGGTTCCAAAGGCTTCGTCGGCGGCGTAGAGTTCGGTCAGGCTCAGGTTGCGCTCCACACAGCGAATGCCCAGCTCGGCGGCCAGTTCGATCACGAGCGCGCGGGTAATTCCATGCAAGCAGGCATCGGCGTGCGGCGTGAGCAAAACGCCATCCTTCACCATAAAAATGTTGGTGCCGTTCATCTCTGCGATAAAGCCCAAGTTGTCGAGCATCAAGGCATCGTCCACACCCGCATGGTTGGCCTGAATCTTTGCTAGGATATTGTTGATCAGATTGTTGTGGTGGATTTTGGAATCCACATGCATGGGGCTGTTGCGGCGAATGGCCGAAGTCACGATGCGAACCCCTTTGGCGTTGTCGTAGACGGGTGGCTTCCATTCGGCCAGCACAATCAGGGTGCAGCCTTTCTGGTTCAGGCGAGGATCCATGCCCGAAGTGATTTTTTCGCCGCGCGTCAGCGTGAGCCGAATGTGCGTATCGTGCGTCATCCCATTCGCCTTCAAGGTCGCCTTAATCGCATCCGTGATAAATTCGCGGCTAGGGATGTGGGCAAAGGCCATCGCTTGGGCCGAATCCATCAAGCGGTCCAAATGGCGGTCCAAGCAAAAGACGCCCTCTTGGTAGACGCGCATTCCTTCCCAAACGGCATCGCCACCCTGTACGGCGCTATCAAAAACGGACACTTTGGCCTGGTCACGTGGCACCAGGCCATCGCCTACCCAAACAAGGATTTCAGCATTTCGGGGATCGTAGGATTGTAGCATATCAAAGAGCTAAACGGTGTGTGAATAAAGTTTCATAGTAGGGCAGCGCTTCGGCCTCCACCTCGGCATAGCGCCCCGTTAAAGGTTCTCCCAGGTCATTTGCCGGTCCGAATCCCGTACTCGCATGCACTTGGCTGTACCAATGCGGCCACCAAGGGCCATCGTAGGGCTTGGGACCCGCAGGCCATTGAAGCATTTCCGGATGGAAGGCTATGCCCAGTGCATCGCAAATTTTTGGAAAGGTCTCCGCTGGATTCGCCAGCATCTCATCGCTGTCCACCACGATTTTGGGGCCTTTAAACGCTTGAATTTTTGCCCATTGCGCCACTTGTTCTTGGATGCCAATGTCTTCCAAGGTCACCTGTGGCCACACTTTGGCAAAGGACCGAATCACCTTCCTCGGGTGCCGAATCCAAAAAACATGCGCCGCCTCCGACGCCCAGTCCCAAGGCATGTCCACCATGTGGTGCGCCATGTTTTTCAGGTAAATCTCCCCCGGATGCGCCGCAAAGAGCCTGTGCATCGCCTCGGCCGCATCTCCCGGTGTCCGGGGAACCGCTGCTAGGATCTCCCTTCGGCCCGGATGGTCCAATCCGGTGCGCTCCAAAAAGGGTCCATAAAAAGGCTCATCCACCACCCGGCAGCCTGGACGCTGTGCAAACGCATACAGCAATGCCGTGCTAATGTTGCGCGGACCGGAGATAGCATGAAGCATACGGGGCATAGCACAATGTTACGAAGGGATTCAACTACGAACATCCTTCACGAAGCGCATAAAAAAACCCGGCGCTTTTCAGCGCCGGGTTCGTTGGTGGGCAATACAGGATTCGAACCTGTGACCCCCGCCCTGTCAAGGCGATGCTCTAAACCAACTGAGCTAATTGCCCGGGGACGGCAAATGTACGAGCAAAGTCAGAAATGCGCCACTCCTCTAAAACCAATCGCGAAAATCTTTGTTAGATTTAGGAGTATGATGGAAAAACTGCTGGATTCGGAAGCGATACGCTGGAGAGACCCCTCCTTCTTTGGGGAGGAGCGTTTGGTCCAGTCGGCCTTGCCGTATCTCAAGCGGTTGGTCGATGAATTGCTCGAAATGAGCACTTTGCCCACTAGTTGGGGCGAAAAAAAGGCCCTTCTTACCCTCAGAGATTTAGGAAGTATGCCTGGCTGGGTCATGCCCCATTGGGTAAGCGGCTTTGAGGCCCTGCGCCAGTTGCACTTGTTCTTTGAGCGGAATTCGGCCCATCAAGCCTTTGACGACAACCAAGATGCTTGGACGTCTTGGCTGTTTGCGTTCACTTTTTTTGAGTTGGTGGAGAGCAAACGTCAGGATGTGGACGCCGCCTTTCACAGCCAGCTGAAGTTTCTCTGGAATTAATCCAATTCGGACCCGATGTAGGGCTCGGAGGTCCATTCGGTGGATAGTTCCGCATATTGCACGCGCTGGTAGAGGTTTTCCCGAATGTTAAACCAAAACATATTGTAATCCGCGCGGTGGTAATCTTCCCATCGGAAGAACCATCCTAGGGGGCCGCGCAAGCGTTCGATGCGCAGGGTGCCTTGATCAATTCGGGCACTCACCCCGTGGCGCAAAAGGACCTTTCCATTGGAATAGAGCGCCCCTTTGTGCTGGTAGCGGCGGCTGCGTTTGGGCGAATCCGACCAGGTGATGGGATTAACCACAGGGTATTCCGGCCCAAACTTCTTGGGGTAAAAATCCTTGCCGTAGCTGCGCCAGCCCATCCAGCAGTCCGTTTGAGTCGGATCCGTGCAAAGCGGAAAGTCGCCCATGTCCTCCGCCGTCACCGTATTGCCCACCAAGTAGGCCACAAGCAAGCGTTGGCGAAGGTCCTTGTTGGGCAGAATGACTTCCATCATGAGGCGTTTGGCGTGTCCCGTGCCTTGGCTGTGACCGGCCAAAATGTAGCGACCCTCCGGATTCAGCGCGATGAAGGTCTCAAAGGCGCGCTTCACATCGGCATACGCCGTGTCATAGGCCACCAAGGCGTCCTGGTATTCTTGCGGGGATTCCGGGTAGTAGCCCCGGTACATCATTTGGCGGTAATGCGGTGCGTACACCAGCCCCACTCCATTGAATACACTCGCCTGGTTGGCGAGGGGCCAATCGTTGATTTCTTGGCGGTAGGTCGCGTCAAAGCAATCGGCATTCCAGCTGCTGCCCTCAAAGTAAAGGGTCGGGTAAATGAAAAAGGTCGGAACCGCCATTGGAATCGCTCCGTACTTTTTTTCCAAACGCCGGTCCAAACGTTCCGTAGCACGCGAACGCTTGCCGCTGCCCCATTCGATGGCAGGATGGGCCGCCCAGGCCGAAATTTCGGCATAGTCCGGCCGCTGCGGATAGGGGCTCAAAGAAGGGGACGGTGTCGCCCCCTCCTGTGCCCATAGGGACCCAGCGAGAACGCCGAAAACGATCAAGAGGGTCCGTTTCATGTTAGGCGTTTTTGGCATTTCGGCCCGCGATAGCGCCCAGCACAGCCCAAGGAATGATGCCGTCCATCAGGTGCGCCACAATGCCCGGCGTCTTGTACCAAATGAAGTCCGAATACGGCTCCAAAAAGTAGGAAATCATGCCCACAGCGATACCCACCAAAAGGCCCTTCTTGATGTCCATCGCCGTCATGTTGCGGATCAACCAGAAGAACAAGGCTGCCACGATGAAGGCAATGATGTAGCCCCGCACCAAAGGCATGACCATGTCCGAATGGTCCACCGTCTGGTAATTCAGAAGGCCCCAAGGCTTGCCCTGCAGGGATTCCATGGCAGCCTCCCACGCTTCGGGAGAGTCCGTCGGGCCTGGCTGACCGAGCATGTACTGCCCAGGTTCAAGGCCAGAGGCGGCGATGGCGTCGAGGATTTCGGTCTGTTTTGGGGTGTACTGCTGCGCGTCCGCGTGTAAGTTGAGCGCGGCGTGCGACAAGAATTGCCAAAAGAAGAGAATGGTTCCTCCGAGGAAGGTGTAGATGATGTGTTTTTTCATGGGGTATAGGGGCTAGAGGGCTAGGAGGCTAGGGGGCTAGGTGGTTTGTTTTTGCGGGCAAAGTGCTGGCGCGCAGTGAAGTTCGGGGTTTTCAGCGGATCAGAAAAGAGATTAAACGTTTAAAGGGTAGCGCGCCGCGCTACCCAACAAACCATCGAACGAACGAACCAACAAACGCGAAGCCCTCTGGGCTTCGCTTACGGCCGTGCCACCCACACCTTTCCAAGGCGCTGGCGGTAGACGTCGAGTTCGGCGTCGTTGGGGCGTTCAGTCATGGGTATAACCACGCGGAACATACCGTTGACTTCCATCGTTTGGGCCGAATAGCCTTGGCCGTTGAGCTCCAATACGCGCTTGACCGCAAGGGCCTTTGTCTTGAATGACCCTGTCACCAGATAGCACGCCACAGCGCCCGAGGTAGGTGCGGTCACAGGCT
>JALQUY010000094.1 GCA_023260615.1 Schleiferiaceae bacterium | reverse complement strand
AAACCGTATCGCGCGCCGTGGAGGTCCCGTCAAAGGCAACAAACTCCAAGAGGTGCTGCCCATTGCCTGTCACCACCAAGTTGTGGTAGAGGTGCTGAGCAGCCGTATCGGAAGCCACCAATACCCCGTTGTCGTAGAGGGTCAAGGTCGCGTTAGCATTGGCGGCAGCGTGGATGGCCAAGGTGTCGCCCGGGTTGGTGATGCGGTGGTCATCCGGGGTAAAGAATGCAGCGAGTAAGCCCGCATTTGCTGGATAGACTGGATAGTAAATGTCGGAGCCATCTGTGGAGCGGCCGACGATCGTGCCCGCCGCATTGCGGAAGACGAAAGCCATTTGGAGCACCGTCGTAGAAGCTACTGGATAGCCGTAAAAAGTCGGCATGTGGTACTCAATCTTGTGCACGTTGTTGCCCATATCTGTCATGAGGACGGAGGGCGTTGGCTGGCCCCACTGCCCTTGCACAAACTTCCAATCTGTGGGAGACGTGCTCGCCGTAGTGATCACGCCGGCATGTGCGTAGACGGGGGTGACCCCCACGAGGGCGCCATTGCCTTGCGTTGCGTTGTACAGAATGGTGACGGTATCCGTTTGCGTAGGGAACGGAGGATCAATGGAAAGAATTTGCCCTTGGGTGGCCAAACTCATCAGAAAAAACAAGGCGGTAAGGCGTGAAATCATGCCCTAAAGATAGGGCGAACGCCCGGGACTGACGGACCTTTTAGCCGGGCAAACGCCACTGGAATTCCAGGTAGAGCGCCCATTCGGACGATTGGAAATTTCCCTTCCGACTGTAGTCGTTTTGACGCAAAACGCCGGCTTCCCATTTGCCAGGACCTTTGGCGTTGTACTGGAGCCCTGCAGAGGCGCGCAGCTTTCGGCGAATACCTCTGGAATCCCAAGGGCGGTACCAGGTTTCCACTTCCAGTTTGGGTTTCCAGCGGTCAAATTTTCGATCCACCCCGAAGGATTGACGGAATTCACGGTCGTCGTCGTGGTAGCGCCAGGAATAATCCAGCGTGAAAAGCTTTGTGCCCTTCCATTTTAGGGACTCTTCTACTCCCAGGCCGTAGGTGTTTCGCGCTTGTGTTCCCCAAAGATTCACGCGGCATTCGTAGAAGGCAAAGACGTGCTTTCCAAATGTTCGGTCGAGCTCCACATCCACAAATGCGCGCCCTTGCTGTGACGGGCGTCCCCGCCAAGCCACATCCACTGACAGGGCCGTGTGCTTTGCCAACTCCTGTTTGTAGCCGGACTCTAGCCACAGTGCTTGGCCCTGAGCTGCAAGAGTACCCGCCAGAAAAAGAACGAAAAGTTCCTTCCTCATGGACGGTAGTAGAGTATAATCAGCAACCAGGATACAATCACCCAAATAACCGGGCGCAAGATTTTGTGTACGATGTCTTTCGCATAGCGCTCTCCTCGGAGCGTTAGGATTAATCGATCTTCACCTAGCGGATGCGGTGCGAGCATTCGGCGCTGCACCAACGTTTGAATCAGCAAGCTCTGTTTAGTCCGAATGCCCCACTTAGGATTGTCATAGGAATAGAACAACCCCCGGAAGTACAACGAAAGAATACGTAAATCTGCTTGCATGAGGGCGAATATACCAATCACATGCGGGAAGTCGCTAGTTTTATCCTGTACGAATGTCCCCCTCTTTTGCCTCATGGCCTGCCTCCTCTCTCGTGGCCTGTACGCGCAGTTTCAGCCAAAAATTCAGCTCGAACTCGGCTATTTCCACTCCTGGCACCAGCTATCCTTTATGCTTGGGGGCGAATGGGCCTACCAGCATTCGGAAAAATGGACGTCCGGTCTGCAAATAGGCATGCTCAGCGGATACCAAGGCATTAACGAACTCACGGGAGCCTGGCTGCATCCCATCGACGGCGCGGAGGGGGGCGTCATCCTCGGTGGAAACTACACACTGACCTACGCCTTCACGCCACAGTGGCTAGGACGCTTCTATTTCAACCACGCCATTGCGGGCTTGGGGCTGATGTACCGCGTGGGAGGCCACTAAGCGTTTGCGGCGCTCTTTGAGGGCCATATTCAACGTAAAGGCCGTGGACCATTTTCCGAGGTCCACATCGTAGTAGGCATCGTACCGAAGTCCCATACTTTGCCATTCTCTTTGCGCCGAAAGCATCAACATCCGCCGACTAGCTTGAAAAGGCACGGCGGCATCCTCCGGATTCAAACTTTGGTAGAGGCCTTGGCCCAGCGGGGAAATCCACGAATTCCCCTGCCAATACCCGGCCTTGACCGTGAATCCCAGGATGGATTCTGCTAGACTATGCATCTGGCCATAGCCCACCTTGACCGGCCCAAAAGCTTGCAAGGGATCATCGTAGCGCAGAAGCGTGTACCCGTAGGTAGGCAAGGTTAGGCGCCAAACTTCCGCAGACCGCTGCCCCTTGGGTGCACGTTTTTGCCCGAACAAATCCGGCATAATGTAGATATCGACCCCCGTCTGGATACGGTTACCTGTGGGCTGCGGGGGCGCATTGTCAATCTGCCCCCCCACATGGTGGTAGAGGGCATAGAAGCGCGAATTGACATACAGGTGGGACCGGTAGCTCAACAGTGGACCTTCGGAATAGGGCCCAAACCCAATTTGGCCCCGAAAATTGTTTTGGTTCCAACCCACCGTGAAGGACTCTTTTTGCAAACTGCCGTAGGACGTAGCCTGCTCCCAATGGATCCAGGCATCGGTGTAGGGAGAAATGTACTGGAAGCCGTATTCCACGGGCTGCGTGTAGCGCCGGCCGGGATTGTAAAGGGGCTCCGGCAAATCGTGTCCTGGATTGCTCAAAGTGCCAAAGCGCAAGACATTCACGTGGTTGATGTTGTGAACGACCGCCACATGGGGATAGAGCTGGGTTTTGCCGCCAAAGGGGACGTTGACCAGTCCGCCCAGTTCCAAATAGGTTTTCTGGTCGTAGCCACTGTGCCAATAGGCGAGGGCTTGGCTGCCGAAAAGCGTTCGGCCCTCCTCCATGGGGTGAAAAAACTCGGTGTTGCGCAGATAGCCCAAAGCGCCAAACACCCATTCATCCGTGGTATCATTCCCCACAATGCACCCTCGATCCCTGCCATTCCCGTAAAAGCCAGGGTCGTAGCTGTGGAAGGACCGCAGCGTGCTGGTGGCGGTAAGCTGGGCGGAAGCGGATGCCGCCGCAAAGAGGGCATAAAAAAAGAGGCATGACCTCCGCAGAACGGTTTGCATGCCTCTAAGTTACTGTGCCCGAGGCGGGAATCGAACCCGCACCTCCATTGCTGAAGAAGGGATTTTAAGTCCCTCGTGTCTACCTATTTCACCACTCGGACAAGCAGGGCTCAAAAGTACAACGCGGCACGGCGAAAATCCGTAAAGACTCGAGCGCAATTTGGACGAAACCGCTTTTTTACGCCAAAAAGATTGGGCTACATTTCGGACATGGTCCACTACGCACAATCCTGGGAAGATCCCAACCTCTTGTGGGAGGTGTGGCAACGCAGCTGCCCGAACCACGTGCACATGGTCGCCTCAGGCGGGGACCACGCCCTGGAGCTGCTTCAAAAGGGCCTGCCCTCCGTTCACGCCTACGACACCGAGGCCAATCAGCTTCAGCACATTCACGCCAAGCTGGACGCCCTGCATCATGCACAGCGCGACCAGCTATTCGGGTATGGGAGTGCACGCCGTTCCAAGGGACTGCTGCACGACGGAAAGCTGGAGGGCTACTTGCGCATCTTTAGCCAACGGGTCTTGCCTTGGATGATTTTGGGCCGTCACCGCGAAGGCCTTGCGCAGCAAACGAGCCCCACCGATCAAGTGAACTACCTCCACCAACACTGGACCTCCTGGATGTGGCGCACGAGTATCGCCTTCCTTTTCAACCCCAATAAGGTCGATAAAAATGCCCGGCATCAAGGGCTGGTGGACACGGAAGGGCGGCAAAAACTGCCACCTACTTACTATGCCTCCTTTGAGCGGATTTTGGGCCAAACCCTCTTGAGCGCCAACCCCTACCTCGACTACCTGCTGTACGGCACGCATGCCCATAGCGTTTTGCCCTACCTCGAAGATCCTTCCTTCACCCCGAAAGGGCGTTTGCACCTGCACCAAGAGGCCCTTCAGCCCGCATTGCAAGCCCTCAAGCCGGACAAGCGCTTCATCCACGCTTCGGACATCTTGGAAAGCTATCCCGAACCTCAAATTCCCCGCTTCTTCCATGCCGTTGATCAGGCCTGCACGTCGGGCTCCTCGTTCGTTTTTTGGGACCATCGCTATGCAACCCCAGTCCCAGCATTTTTCCAGGAAGGCTGGACTAGACTAGACATCCAAACGCCAGACCGCGTACCTTTTTACCACAGCTTTCACGCCTATCAAAAACAATGAGCAGCCTCGCCAAACGTCTCTGGATCTACCAAAAAGAGCGCTTCCCGCTCGGTATTCTCACCATCACCACGGCTGCGGTGCTCGCCTCCACCTTTGCCGTACTCGAGTGGACCGGCTACTACGACATCCCCCTTTGGAAGTACGTCGCCTTGGGCGTGGCGGGCCTATCCTTCATGCTGCACACGCGCATTATTGACGAGATCAGGGACAAGGAAGTGGATGACGTGCACCATCCCGATCGACCGGTGCAGCGCGGCTTGGTCAGCCTTCGGGAGCTCACCGTGCTCGGCTATGCCAACGGTGGGGTCTTCATCTGCATTCACGCCCTGCTGGATCCCCTTTCCGGCCTGCTTTCTGCGGGCTTGCTGCTCTATTCCATCGTGGCGCGCTACGAGGTGGGCCCCTTGGCCTGGCTGAAGCCCCGTTTTTGGCTGTACAACGTCGTCATGCTGGGCCAAATGCTCCTCCTGCAATGGATCGCCTATGCCGCTCTGACCCAAACGCTCGATTGGCCTTCCGCCATTTGGATGCACGGGTGGGGCATTTGGGCTTTAACGGCCCAAATTGAAGTCGCGCGCAAATGCCTGGCCCCCGACGAAGAAACCACCTACCGCGACAGCTATTCCTCGCGGGTGGGCTCCTGGGGCAGTGTGGGTATCGTACTGGCCCTCACCCTGCTCGCCCTTTGGGCTTTCGCCGCCACCGGGATGCCCCTGAACCGAGGCTTCCTCGCTGCGGGCTTAGGCATTCTCCTAGCCGGCGCATGGATCTACGCCAGGAACCCCACGCGAAGTGCCAGCAAACTCCTGCAACTTGCCGCCGTCATCGCCTACGTACTCAGCCAAACCGCCTTATGGTTTTGACCGATTTCGTTGGCAATAAAGCCAAAGGCCTCGCCCGGTTGCGCGACGAAGGATTCCCGGGACTGCCTTTTGTATCGCTGCACGCACGGGACCTGCTTTCCGGCCACCTTCCCGACCTGAGCGCTTTGGCCGCCAGCCTCGGCCACCCAGACCTCTACGCAGTCCGAAGCTCCTCCGCCACCGAAGACACCGAAGAAACCGCGGCCGCCGGCGCCTTCCTCACGCTGCTCGGCATCCCCCTGTCAGACGTACCCGCCGCCTGCCTCCAAGTGGCGCAAAGCCTCCCGGCCACCGACGATGCGCACGGGGTCGTCATCCAAGCCTTCTTGGCTCAACCCAGCGTTTCGGGCGTACTCTTCACGCTCCACGATCGCTACCTCCTCAACCTGGCGCCCGGCCTCTGCGCCTATGTCGTACAAGGCCACCCCGTCGAAGAAATCAGCTGCTACCCCAGCGGTCGCATCTTCCAGCGCCACGTGCCCGAGGTCTACAGCGGTTGGCGCTGGCAGAACGGCCAAACGCAGCCCTTCAGCCAAGCGCACAGTGCCTTCACGTCCAACCTCGCCAAGGCCCTGCACCGCCTTTACCAGCGCGTCCAAAAAACCTACGGCCGCCCCA
>JALQUY010000093.1 GCA_023260615.1 Schleiferiaceae bacterium | reverse complement strand
ATGTAACCATAGGACCTGGCTTGACATTCTATGGATTTTGGGACCCTACCGATCATTGGAGTTCAATTTATTTTGCTCACTCTTTTGATTTAATCAGTATTGAACTAAAATTTTAATTAACGATGATATTAGAGACAAAATACGCCAGTGGGAAGTAATACCTTTCCTCTGTGAAACGTACCCTCTTTGCCCTCCTCCTCACCATCGCCCTACCGGCAGCGGCCCAGCGCTTTTATGCGGACAATGGCCAGTACGAAGGTCGCTTTGACGGCGAGCGCTGGTACAGTTCGACCGGGGAATTTGTGCTGCGGATTTCGGGTGAGCGCATGTACTTGAGCAACGGCACCTTTGAGGCCCGAATGCAAGGCAACCGCCTCTACCAAGCCAACGGCGCGTACATCGGGCGCATGCAAGACGACCGCTTCTACCTGGCCAGTGGGGAATACATCGGCCGTTTGGATGGAGAACGCTTCTACGGTGCGGATGGCCGCTACTTGGGCCGAATGAGCGAGGAAAACAAAGTCCTCGCCTTCTGGTACTTCTTTAAACTTCGGGCCTGTTAAGCGAGACCCCGAGCGCGGATCGACTCCGCGATTTTTTGCGCACACTTTTGACCGTCCATCGCGGCGGATACAATCCCACCCGCATAGCCTGCCCCTTCCCCGCATGGATAGAAGCCTTGGAGTTCCACGTGTTCTAAAGTCTCCGCGTCGCGCGGGATGCGGACCGGAGAGGACGTTCGGGATTCAGGCGCGTGCAAAATGGCGTCAGCACTAAGGTAACCGGGCATAGATTGGTTGAAGACCTTGAAGCCTTCGCGCAAACAGCGCACTAGGAATTCTGGAAACACCTCGGCCAGATCCACGGCCGTTCCTCCTGGTAGGTAGGAGGTCTTGGGAAGGTCTGTGGATACTTTTCCTTGGACAAAGTCCGTCATGCGCTGCATGGGCACCTTTTGGGTCTTTCCGGCCAGCTCCCAGGCCTTGCGTTCAATGGCGGCTTGAAATTCGACGCCCGCAAGTGGGCCGTGTTCGGCATAGGGGGCAAAATCTTCCAAACGCAACTCCACCACAATCCCGGAATTGGCCGTGGCTTGGTCCCGCTTGGACGGTGACCAACCGTTGGTCACGACTTCTTCCTGTTCCGTGGCACAAGGCGCGACCACCCCGCCCGGGCACATGCAGAAGGAATAGACGCCACGGCCATCGACTTGCTTGACTAGGCTGTACGGCGCGGGGGGCAAGAATTCGCCTCGGGTTTCGCAGCGGTATTGAATTCGGTCAATCGCAGCCTGTGGATGTTCGGCGCGGACGCCCAGCGCAAAAGGCTTGGCTTCGATGAGAATGCCTTGCTGGTGCAGCACGCGAAAGACATCCCGGGCCGAATGCCCCGTCGCCAACAGAACCGCCTCGGCACGGAGTGCTTCGCCCGTCTGGCAGCGAATGCCCACGGCGCGACCGGCTTCCACGAGCACCTCCGTCATGCGGGTTTCAAAGCGCACCTCTCCCCCCTGCTGGCGAATGGTTTCACGCATCTGCTCAATGATCTTGGGAAGTTTGTTGGTGCCAATGTGCGGATGGGCGTCCACCAGAATATCTGGGCTCGCTCCAAAGGCCACCAGCAAATCCATTACGCGTTGCACGTCGCCGCGCTTCTTGGAACGGGTGTAGAGTTTCCCATCCGAATAGGTTCCAGCCCCGCCTTCCCCAAAGCAGTAGTTGCTGTCCGGGTTAACCTTGTGGTGAATGGTGATGGCTTTTAAGTCCCGGCGGCGGCCCTGAACATCCTTGCCGCGCTCGATGACGATGGGCTTGAGACCCAGGGAGATCAGCTCTAAAGCCGCAAAGAGCCCTGCTGGGCCCGCTCCCACCACGAGAACTTCGGGAGCATCTTGAACTATAGGGTAGTCGGGTCGCTGGGGATGCAGGGCAGGAATAGCCTCCCCCTGACCGTAGACGACGATGGACAGATTGTACAGCACTTGACGCTGACGGGCATCTATGGAACGCTTGCGAACGTGCATGCCCGCGATGGAGCGTGGCGATCGCCCGAGCTTTTGGGAAAGTAAACGCAGCAAGGCCGCTTCGTCAAAAGCCTCTTCGGGTCGAACACGTAAAACTAGCTCTTGCGGCATGCGGCAAAGGTAGGTGCCCGATTGGTCGTAAATTTACCTGTGCGCCTCTCCAACCTCCTTCTTCTTTTCCTTGCACTGGGCGGCGGAAGTTTCCATGCCTCCCTGAGTGCCCAAATGCGCGTCCACGTCCTCGGCACCGCCCAAGATGCCGGTCGTCCCCAAGTGGGCTGCACCCAATCTTGTTGCGTGGATGCCAAAGGCCAGCCACGGCCCCACGAAGCCGTGGTCTCCTTGGGCATCACCCAAGCCGATGGACCGGCTTCCTTGCTGGAGGCCACGCCCGACCTCACGGCCCAGTGGAACGCGTTGACCCAGCTCAACAATGGGCAAGCGCCCAAGCGCATTTTCATCACGCACGCCCACATCGGCCACTATACGGGTTTGATGTATTTGGGCCGCGAAGCCATGAACAGCCAGCTGGTCGAGGTCTTTGGAACGCCTCGACTGATCGAGTTCTTACAACGCGATCAACCCTGGAAGCAGCTCTGCGATGTGCAGAACATCTGGCCCCAAGCATGGACCGCTGGGGACCGCATTTTGCTGGAAAACGGTCACCTAGAGGCCCTATCCGTGCCGCATCGAGATGAAGTTTCGGACACCTATGGCTTTATCGTACAAGGACCCAACAAGCGGCTGCTCTTCCTTCCGGACATCGACAAATGGGAGCGTTGGGAGACGGATTTGGACAGCGTGCTGCAGACGGTGGACTATGCCTTGGTGGATGCGACGTTTTATTCGGACCGTGAACTTCCAGGCCGAAACATGGCCGAAATCCCCCACCCTTTTGTCCTCGAAACGCTTGCCCTCAGCCGCGACTGGCCTGCCGAGCAAAAAGCAAAGCTCTACTTCATTCACTTTAACCACAGCAACCCCCTCCTCGACCCCAAAAGCCGGGAATCCAAGCACGTTGAAAAGCTGGGCTACCACATCGCTCGAACGGGGATGCACTTTGATTTATAACCCATGGACATTCAAGATATACAGAGCATTGAGCTAGAATACTTACAATTAATCGATTACCAAGAGCTCAAAAAGGCCATGATTCAGGCCTATCCCAGTATGCCTGAAGCCTACTGGAAAGAATCTCATATAGCCACACTTATTGAGCGCTTTCCAGAAGGGCAAGTCGTGCTCAAAATCAATGGAAAACTCGCCGGCTGTGCGCTATCTATCCGCGTGATGGAAACCACCGCCAACAAACCGCACACCTACGAAGAAATTACTGGGGGATATACGTTTTCCACACACCAAGGCCACGGCGATATGCTGTATGGCATCGACGTGTTCATCCAACCCGAATTCCGGGGCCTCCGACTCGGGCGACGCCTCTACGATTACCGGAAGGAACTCTGCGAAAAACTGAATCTCAAAGGCATCGTATTTGGCGGGCGTATCCCGCGCTACCACAGCCATGCGGGAGATATGACGCCCAAGGCCTACATCGAAGCGGTCAAGCGAAAAGAACTCCACGACCCTGTGTTGAGCTTTCAACTTTCCAATGATTTTCAGGCGGTTCGAGCCTTAAAAAACTACCTCTCGCAAGACGCAGATTCGCAAGGAATGGCCGTCCTGTTGCGCTGGAGCAATATTTACTTTGAAGAACCCAATGAGTCCGCCACTACCACCAAGCGGGTAGTCCGAATCGGGCTGGTCCAATGGCAGATGCGCGCCTATGCGGACCTACAGGACTTGCTCAAGCAAGTAGAGTTTTTTGTGGATGCGGTATCTGGGTACCGATCGGATTTCGCCTTGTTTCCAGAGTTTTTCAACGCCCCCCTCATGGCGAAAGACAACCACAAGTCGGAAGCCGAGGCTATTCGCTCCCTGGCCCTTCACACGGAAGCCATTCTGATCAAATTCCAAGAGCTGGCCATTTCCTACAACATCAATATTATCACGGGCAGTATGCCTGAATTGCGGGATGGTAAACTCTACAATGTGGGCTACCTCTGCCGCAGGGACGGTAGCTATGAGCGCTACGAAAAACTCCATGTGACCCCGGACGAAGCCAAAGTTTGGGGCATGCAAGGAGGGCAAAAGTTGGAAGTTTTTGACACCGATTGCGGTAAAGTGGGCGTGCTCATCTGTTACGACTCCGAGTTCCCTGAACTAAGTCGCCTTTTGGCGGACCAGGGCATGGACCTCCTCTTTGTTCCCTTCTTGACGGATACGCAGAACGGGTATTCGCGGGTTCGGCATTGCGCCCAAGCACGTGCCATTGAGAACGAGTGCTATGTGGCCATTGCTGGCAGTGTAGGCAACCTCCCCAATGTAGAAAACATGGATATTCAATACGCTCAATCCATGGTCTTTACCCCCTGTGACTTCGCCTTTCCATCCAATGGCATCAAGGCCGAAGCCACGCCCAACACCGAGATGATTCTCATCGCCGACGTGGACTTGGATCTGCTGCGCGAATTGCACACGCGAGGAAGCGTTCGAAATCTCAAAGACCGACGCTTGGACCTCTTTGAGCTGAAAAAGCGCGAGGCCTAAAGCCAAAGAGCACGAGGCCTAGAGCCGCCCCTCTTTTATCACCTCGACCACGGTAGGATCCAGCAGCGTCGTCGTGTCGCCGAGCTGCTGCAGTTCCCCTTCCGCTATTTTGCGGAGGATGCGGCGCATGATCTTGCCCGAACGTGTCTTCGGCAAGCCCGGCACAAACTGAATTTTATCCGGCTTGGCAATGGCACCGATGTGCTGCACGACTTCGGCGAGAATTTCAGACCGAAGCCCTTCTTTTTCTTCACCTTGTAGGATGACATAGGCGTAAATCCCTTGGCCCTTGATGTCATGCGGGTAGCCCACAATGGCGGATTCCACCACCTGTGGATGCATGTTGATGGCATTCTCCACCTCGGCCGTCCCGATGCGGTGGCCGCTCACGTTTAACACATCGTCTACGCGGCCCGTGATGCGGTAGAGACCTTCTTCATCCCGAATGCAGCCATCCCCGGTGAAGTAGAGCCCAGGGTAGGTGGAAAAATAGGCCTGTCGACAGCGTTCGTGGTCGCCGTAGGTGGTTCGTATCATACCGGGCCAGGGGAAGCGCATGCACAAGTTGCCCGACACCCCATTGCCCTGGATCACCTGCCCCTGCTCATCCACCAAAAGGGGTTGCACCCCGGGAAGGGGTCGCGTGGCGTAGGTGGGTTTGGCCTCGGTGACCCCCGCCAAATTGGAGATCATGATGCCTCCCGTTTCCGTTTGCCACCAGGTGTCCACAATGGGTACACGTCCTTTGCCCACGTGCTGGTCGTACCAGTGCCAGGCTTCGGCATTGATGGGCTCCCCGACCGTACCCAGGACTTTTAGGCTGGGCATGGGGTAGGCGTCAGGAAGTTCGGGGCCGGCCGCCATCAAACTCCGAATCGCTGTGGGCGCCGTGTAGAGGATGTCCACCTGGTGCTTTTCCGTGATGTGCCAAAACCGGTCACATTCTGGATAGGTTGGAATGCCTTCAAAAAGCAGGGTCGTCGCCCCCGCGCACAAGGGACCATAGACGATGTAGCTGTGGCCCGTAATCCAGCCGATGTCGGCCGTGCAGAAGTGAATTTGGCCCGGCTGGTACTGAAAAACGTTGACGAAGGTGTACGTCGCCCAGACCATGTAGCCGCCGCAGGTGTGCACCACGCCCTTGGGTTTGCCGGTACTCCCACTGGTGTACAAAATGAACAAGAGGTCTTCCGCGTCCATTTCCACGGCGGGAAAGGGGGTGGGATCGACAGGCAGCGCCTCGTGGTACCAAATGTCCCGACCTTCTACCATGTCTACGTGCTCGTGCGTCCGCTGATGGACCAGCACTGTATGCACCTCCGGACAGGAAACGAGGGCTTGGTCGACAACGCTCTTGAGCGGTATCG
>JALQUY010000092.1:317-6156 GCA_023260615.1 Schleiferiaceae bacterium | reverse complement strand
TTGTACACGCGTCGTGTGCTTTCGGGTGAGTTCATTGTCGTGAACAAGCACCTCCTAGTGGATTTGGTGAAACTTGGTCTTTGGAATGAGGATGTGAAGAACGCCATCATGGCGAACAACGGGTCCATTCAAAGCATTGAAGGCATTCCCGATAATATCAAGGAACTCTACAAAACCGTGTGGGAAATGTCCATGAAGGATATCATCGACATGGCAGCGGACCGCGGTATGTTTATCGACCAGAGCCAGTCTCTCAACCTCTTTGTGGAGTCTCCCAACATGGGAAAACTCACGTCCATGCATTTTTATGCCTGGAAGAAGGGCCTCAAGACAGGTATGTACTACCTCCGCACGAAGGCAGCCTCTGCGGCAATCAAGTTTACGGTCAAGAAAAAAGCCGAAGCCTTGCCTGGACAAGAAGCAGCCTTTGAGGGCATGCCTGCGTCCTCAGAAGCCGCTGCCGTATCCGTGGAACCAAGCAAGGTCTATTCCGCTGAAGAAGCAGTAGCCTGTTCCTTGGACAATCCAGATGCGTGTGAGGCCTGCGGCTCTTAAGTAGAGGAGTAGCACTCACAGGACAAAACTCCGCCTTCGGGCGGAGTTTTTTTTGCATTAGCCAGAGAATTAGGCACGTGAAAATTGAGCGCTAACACTTTGTTTTTAAGCAGAATAATAGTACATTCAACCTAATCTTAAACTTCGAACCCATGGCAGAGCGTGATGCGCGCGATCGGAACAGTCCAGAAGATCGCTTGAGCCGACGGGAACGCTTGGCTGCCCGCCGACGGATGGAGGCGGAACGGGACAAAGCTTCCCTGTCGACCACGGTGATGGTCATCGCATTTATTGCGGTTATAGTTGGCTTCGCCATCTGGCTGACCAGCTGAGATTGCCGCCGTACCTTCGCTTGGCATGAAAAGCTGGGCGACTATACTTGGTGGCGGGATAGGGTGGGCCCTAGGTGGCGGACCTATTGGTGCCATTTTAGGTGCCGCCTTAGGGAATTCCCTGTCAGACTATTTTTCGGATTCATCGGAACGCGCAGAAAATCGCTCGGAACAGGACTTTCATGCGAGTCTGCTCATTTTGGCGTCCATAGTCATCAAAGCGGACGGCCGTGTGGATGAGCGGGAGCTGACTTTTGTTCGGGAACATTTTAGGAAGTGGTTTGGCGAGGAAAAGGCCAACCAGAGCTTCAAAGCCTTCAAGGAAGTGGTCAAAGAGAAGCCGGCCATTACGCAGGTCTGCCAGCAGGTGCGTCAGCATATGTCCATTCAGGGCCGAATTCAACTCATTGCTTTTCTCTTTGGATTAGCGCATGCAGATGGCACGATGACGGCCGAAGAGCGTCAACAAATTGCCCGAATTGCGGGTTACCTTGGCATACACCCAGATGATTTTCGTCGGTTGGAAGCGGTGCATCGCCCGGCAGCACCCAACCCGTATGAAGTCCTGGGCCTTTCCCCCTCCGCAACGGACGCCGATATTAAAAAGACCTACCGAAGCCTCGTGAAAAAATACCACCCAGATGCCCTGCACGGTTTAGGCGAAGCTGCAGTCAAGGAAGCAGAGGCTACGTTTAGGAAAATTCAAGAGGCCTACGACCACATTTGCAAACAACGCGGACTGAAATGAGTTTTCGAGCCCCCATACAGGCTGAGTTGAAGCGCTTTGACGAGGACTTTCCCAAAGCCTTCAGCACCAAGGTCCCCCTGATGGATCTGGTGCTCCGCTACGCCGTAAAGCAAAAGGGCAAGCGCTTGCGTCCGGCATTGGTATTCTTGACAGCCAAGAGTTTTTCTTCGAGCCCTCTAACGGATCGCGCGCAACGCGGCGCGGTCCTCGTAGAACTCATGCATACCGCCACGCTCATTCACGACGATGTGGTGGACGATGCCAATACGCGCCGTGGGGCCTTTAGTATTTCTGCGCTTTGGAAGAATAAGATTGCCGTGTTGGTGGGCGATTACATGCTTTCGCGCGTGCTCTTGTTGGCGGTGGAGAACGAAGATCACGACCTCTTGAAATTGGTGAGTCGTGCCGTAAAAGAGGTCAGCGAGGGAGAGCTTTTGCAGATTGAAAAGGCGCGTCGTTTGGACATCACCGAAGGAGTTTACGACGCCATTATTGAAAAGAAAACGGCGTCCTTAATGGCTGCTTGTTGTGCCGTGGGAGCGGCAGCTGCCGACCAGGGGTCCGAAGAGATTTCGAGCGCCCATGCATTCGGCCTGGCGTTGGGTATGGCGTTCCAAATTCAAGACGATCTACTTGATTACCATGCGTTTGGGAAGAGCGGCAAGCCTACAGGCATTGACGTAAAAGAGCAAAAAATGACCTTGCCGTTAATTCACGCATTGTCAGTGGCGTCGGGGTCGGACAAGACGGCTTTGATGCGTATTGTGAAGAACAAAAAGGACGATCCCAAGAGCATTCAATGGCTGATGGAAAAGGTCCGCGAACTGGGCGGTATAGACTATGCTCAGAAGCGTATGGCGGAATGGCAGTCACTGGCCCGAGCCCACCTGCAATCTTTCCCAAAAGGCCCCGCGCGTGAAGCCCTCGACGAATTGGTCGATTACATGGGCAAGCGCGTGGCGTAACAAGCCAAATTCGGTACCTTTAACGTATGGGCCGCATCACCGCTTCGTGCGTGGAAAAAATTCTTGATTCCATTCGAATTGAGGAAGTTGTGGGGGATTTCGTGCAGCTGAAAAAGAGCGGTTCGAGCTTCCGCGGCCTCAGCCCCTTCTCGCAAGAAAAGACCCCGTCCTTTTACGTCGTTCCGTCCAAGCAAATTTTTAAAGATTTCTCCTCCGGAAAAGGGGGGTCGGCCGTCACGTTTTTGATGGAGCACGAGCAAATGACCTACCCGGATGCACTGCGCTGGCTCGCGAAGAAATACAACATCGAGCTCGAGGAAGAGGCTTCCTCGGAAGAAGCGGACGAGGCGCGCAACATTCGTGAGAGTTTACTCGCAGTGAATGCCTTTGCGGCGAAGCAGTTTTCGAGCTGGATGTGGGAGGATGCCGTGGGCCGTTCAGTGGGCTTGTCCTACTTCCGCGAGCGCGGATTTACCGAGGAGACCATTCGCCGTTTTGAGCTGGGCTTCCACCTGGAGGGCCGCGCAAGCTTTTACGATGCCGCAGTGGCTGCAGGGTACCAGGCAGAGTACCTCGTAGGTACTGGGCTTTGCATTGCCCGCGAAGACGGAAGTCACATCGACCGCTTTTGGGGCCGCGCCATGTTCCCCATTCACAGTTTGGGTGGGCGAATTGTGGGCTTTGGGGGTCGTGTTCTAAAGTCCGACGCCAAAACCGCCAAGTACCTCAACAGTCCGGAGTCAGAAATCTACCACAAGAGCCGCGTGGTCTATGGCCTCTTCCAAGCCAAACAAAGCATCGCGCGCCAGGACCGCTGCTACATCGTCGAGGGCTACACGGACGTCATCAGTCTATCACAAGCAGGAGTCCAGAATGTCGTTTCCTCCTCAGGCACGGCTCTTACGGTCGAACAAATCCGATTGATCAAGCGCCTTACCTCCAACGTCACCTTGCTGTACGATGGGGACGCGGCGGGGATTCGGGCCTCTTTCCGCGGGATTGATTTGCTTCTAGAAGAAGGCATGCTCGTGCGGGCCGTTCCATTGCCCGCAGGTGAAGACCCTGATTCCCTCGCGCGTTCCATGGACACGGAAGCGCTCCAGGCCTACCTCTCCGAGCAGGAGGTGGACTTCATGCAGTTCAAGTCGGATCTCCTGATCGAGTCTGCCGGCAAGGACCCCATCAAACGTGCCGAACTCGTCAAAGACATCGTCCACTCCATTGCGAAAATCCCCAACGCCATTCTTCGCGAGGTCTACCTACGGGATTCTGCGCAGCGCTTGGGGATGGAGGAGCGCAGTCTCTTCGCAGAGCTGGACCGAATTCGAGCAGCCGACGGCCGGGCGGCGCAGCGTGAGCAAGAGCGTCAGCAGCCGGAAGGGCCCACCTTGGTGGTGGCTCCTGCGCCGGTGGTGGACCAGCGCCCTCCCGCCGTGGAAGAGGCCCTCATGCGCATTCTCCTGCTGCACGCCAACGATAGAATTAGCGGAAAAACCGAAGACGGCGAAGAGTTTTCCGATGCCGCTGGGGCCGTCGTTTTGGATGATTTGGCCGCCGATGAATTGACGTTTTCCTTCCCCGTGTACCAGCAGATTTACAGCCAAATGGAAAAGAGCTGGAAAGAGGATGAGCATTTGCTTTCGGCCGAAATTTTTAGCCGACATCCTGAACCATCCGTGGCATCCGTAGTGGCTGAACTGCTAACCGAGCGCTATGCTTTGGCCGATTGGAAGCGCAAGAATATTTATGTTCAAGAGCGCGAAGATCATCTATCCAAGCATGTGGAAGAATGTCTGTTTCGCTTCAAGGAATTGCGCCTGACGGATATGATTTCGGGTCTAAAAACAGAATTAGACTATACCGACGAGCCAGAAGAGCGTATGAAACTTCTGGAGCGTTTTACCCACTTTCAAGGCGTTCGGAATGCCTTGCACAAAAAACTCAACCGTGTCCTTTAAACTGCGCAAAACCTTCGGTAACTCATTGGTCGCAAACGCGCAAGTGAAGTCCACGTACCTTCTTACCCTAGCATCGAACTTTGTCGCCATGCCTGAGCTACGTACCCCTACTCTTCGTTCCCTTTGGAGCACTCTCTTGATCCTTCTTTTGTCTGTGTCGCCCGTTTTGGCCCAAAGTTGGGTCAACGTGGACGGGTGTGCGGCTATAACGCATCGAAGCAATGGCAACGGTGGGTCAGCTTCTTGTGCAGGTGAAACAGGCATTGCGGTCGCTCCCAATTTTGTGGGGACCACGTTTGCCAACGTACCAACAGGAACCAAGACGGGAGACATCCGACTTAATTGGACGGCGTTAACGGGAACAGTTTATCCGCCCGCTATTTCGGCAGTCTATGAAAGTAACAATGGAGGCGCAGCAACGTTGGCCCCCATTGTAGTTGGTCCTCCTACCGATTTCACGTCAAGTACGGGAGGGAATGGCTACGATTACTGTTTTTATTCATCTACGAATTACAACCTCAATGCGGCTCAAACTTTAGTTTTTGAGCTCAAAGACCCACAGTCTGGCGACATCTTTGGCTACTGTGCGTATGACTTTACTACGAATCCTCCGACTTCAACGAGCTTACCCGCAGGCTTGCCTCTGGATGCAGGGACGATTGCAGGCAATCAAAGTATCTGCACAGGCGGCAATCCAGTGGCGTTTACATCGCCCTTTGATGCTTCGGGCGGAACAGGGTCTTTGACATACAGCTGGGAATCCTCCACCGATAATGTGACCTGGACCACCATTGCTGGGGCTACCTCCAATGTGTACGATGCTCCTGCGGGTTTGACCGTTGATACCTACTACCGCCGCGTCGTGACCGATGGCACGACGACCAAGACCTCTAATTCGGTGTTGGTCACCATTGGCTCAGGACCGAGCTTCACCGTCACTTCCAATGTGACGAATGTGGTATGCAACGGCGCAAGCACGGGCATGATTGAAATCTCATTGCTGAATGCGGTGGCTCCCATTACATATGCCTGGAATACAGGTGCTACGACCGAAGACCTCACGGGATTGGCCGCTGGAACCTACACGGTGACCATAACGGACGGCACGGGCTGCTCCGTGACGCAGAGCTTTACGGTGACACAGCCTTCCGCTTTGGCTCTAAGTGCGGCTATCACGAACGCAACCTGTAATGGCTTTAGCGACGGTGCCATTAACCTGACTGTTACTGGTGGTACCGCACCTTATTCCGTGGTTTGGGACAACGGAACGTATACCACGGA
>JALQUY010000092.1:0-307 GCA_023260615.1 Schleiferiaceae bacterium | reverse complement strand
GGCTCTAGTCTCGGGCGGCCAGTCCCCCTACACCTATTCCTGGTCTTCCGGAGGAACCACTCCGATTAAGTCAAATCTAGCCGCTGGTACCTACACGTTGACCGTGACGGATGCGGCGGGATGTTCAGCCACTGCGTCAGCCACGCTTACGCAGCCAAGTCAAATTGTGGCAACGAGTGCCAAGACGAATTTGACATGTTTCGGCAGTGGAGATGGCGCTATCGACCTGACGGTTAGTGGTGGAGCTGGGAGCTATACGTACACGTGGAGCCATGGGCCGAGCTCGGAAGACCTCACTGGATTGACT
>JALQUY010000091.1 GCA_023260615.1 Schleiferiaceae bacterium | reverse complement strand
CCTACCGTGTATCCCTGCGAAAAGACCACATCGCCTTGGAAATTCTTTTCCACGCCGGCAATGATCTTCAGCAAGGTGGACTTACCCGAACCGTTGAGACCAATGATGCCAATTTTTGCGCCGTAGAAGAAGCTCAAATAAATGTCCTTCAGGATGGCTTTGTTGTTGTTCGGGAGGATCTTGGAGACTCCCGACATGCTAAAGATGATTTTCTTATCGTCTGACATGAATACTGGAATTGAACTGCAAATATCGGCATTCCTGCGAGGCATGGTTGTTGTAATTTCCCCAACTGCATGCGTAACGGGCTATTTCTTTTCTTTTTTCTGCTAGGGCTGACCGCCTTGGGGCAATCGCCTGTAGTTTTTTCGGGCCGAATCGTGGAAGACAAGACCCTCGAGCCGCTGCCCTGGGTCATCATCGTCAATGCCCGAACGGAAGAAGCCTTTGCCTCCGAAGACGACGGAACTTTCAGTTTGCGCGGTCAGGCAGGCGACACCTTGGTGTTTTCTAAACCCGGTTTTTCCTACCGTTATGCCGCCATTCGGGCCGAACAAAACGTGCAAATCACCCTCCTGCCCCAAAATTACCTGCTCGAAGAAGTGCCCGTAACCGCGTACAAACTGACGAGCAACTTGCCCAAGGAGATGCCGATGCAAAGCCCGGCTCGTCCCGAAGGATCGGGCATTCACGTACCCACACGGGTCAAACCCACGATGGCAAACCCGCTCGATATGCTCTACGATCAATTTGGTAACCGGCCGCGTCAATTGCGTGAACTGGAGGCCATTTTAGAAAGTGAATCCTACCGCGAAAAATTGGCGCAAAGCCAAAACCGAAGCGCCCTATTCGAACTCACCGGACTGACTTCCGCGCAAGTGGAGGAATTCCTACTCTTCTGCCAATGGAATGAGAGCCAAATTCGCTCCGCCACGGACTATGTCCTGCTGCAAAGCTTATTGCTGTGCTTTGAAGAATTTCAGGCCATCCAAGCAGCCGAGGCTGCCACTTCGCCCAATTAACGGCTGTAGTTTGGCGCTTCGCGTGTGATGGTGACGTCGTGGGGATGGCTTTCTGCAATGCCAGAAGCCGTGATGCGCACAAACTGCGCCTTTTCCTTGAGCGTCTCCACATCTTTTGCGCCGCAGTAGCCCATTCCAGCGCGCAAACCGCCAATGAACTGGTACATGACATCCTTGACCTCACCTTTGTATGGAACGCGGCCTACAATGCCTTCTGGGACCAACTTTTTAATATCGTCTTCGACGTCCTGGAAGTAGCGGTCCTTGGATCCTGCTTCCATGGCTTCGACCGAACCCATGCCACGGTAGGATTTAAAGCGGCGGCCGTCCAAAATGATAGACTCTCCGGGTGCCTCATTGGTTCCTGCTAGCAATGAACCCAACATCACGGAATCCGCGCCTGCAGCAATCGCCTTGACGATGTCCCCGGTGTACCGAATACCACCGTCAGCAATTACGGGAACACCAGAGCCTTTGATGGCGTCGGCCACGACCATAACGGCCGATAGCTGGGGTACCCCCACACCTGCCACCACACGGGTGGTACAGATGGAACCGGGGCCAATGCCCACCTTAACGGCGTCAGCACCTGCTGCCACCAAGAATTTAGCCGCTTCGGCCGTAGCTATGTTGCCTACTACGACATCGAGCTGAGGGAATTGACCTTTAACCTTCTTCAGGGCGTCCACGACACCTTGGGTATGCCCGTGGGCCGTATCGATGACAATGGCGTCAACATTTGCCGCAACCAACAAGGTAACGCGGTCCAAAACGTCAGGAGTTACACCCACAGCAGCAGCCACGCGCAAGCGACCAAAGTCATCTTTATTGGCGTTGGGCTTATTGCGCTTTTTGCTGATATCACGGTACGTAATCAAGCCCATCAAGGTGCCGTCTTTGCGGACCACGGGGAGTTTTTCAATCTTGTTGGCCTGGAGAATGCCCTCCGCCTCTTCCATAGTGGTGCGTTCGTCCGCAGTCACTAGCGGCTGAGCGGTCATGACTTCGCCTACCGTTTTGTGATCTTCCGTTTCAAAACGCAAATCCCGGTTGGTGATGATGCCGATCAACTTCTTGTTCCCATCCACCACGGGTATGCCACCAATGCGGTATTCCGACATCAATTTTTTTGCCTCGCCAATCAGGGCATCAGCAGCCAAGGTCACGGGATCCATGATCATACCGCTTTCAGCACGCTTGACTTTGCGCACTTCCATCGCCTGCTTTTCAGCGGTCATATTTTTGTGTAGTACCCCGATACCGCCGTCCTGCGCCATGGCAATGGCCATGGTAGCTTCCGTTACGGTATCCATGGCCGAACTAATAATCGGCGTCTTCAGCGTGATGTTACGCGTGAATTTGGATTCGATCCGAACATCGCGCGGAAGGACTTCTGAAAAAGCAGGGACGAGGAGGACGTCATCGTACGTGAGGTACTCTCCGATGACTTTGGGAAGGTTTGATTCCATGGCGCAATTTACGGTCTAAATTGCGTGCAAAGATAACGAAAAAGCCGCCCTTGTGAGGCGGCTCTTTGCGTTATTAAAGGGTTAACCTTAATAGATCAGGAGGAGCGTTCCGCGCAGTTCCACAGGCTCACCTTGTTTTGAACGGTAGTTCAGTTGGTAGATGTAGCTGCCTTCAGCGGCCTTCGTGCCGTCGATGGTGCCGTCCCATCCTTTCAGTTCCTCCGAAGTGCTGAATACCTTGTTGCCCCAACGGTCAAAAATCTCCAGCGAGTAGGTACCGCTCTCGACATAGACTTGCTTAGGTCTCCAGGTGCGGTTCTCAAGAACGTCTGAATTCGGGTTGAAAGAATTCGGGATGAACACACGAGGATTGTGTTCCGCACACACCACGTTAGACGTAGAGGTAAAGACCGAACCATCGAAGTCGGTGAACATCAACGGGCTTGGGCCTTCGGTCGCCACGACCTTGTAGCAGAAGATGCCCACGTTGTCCCCAAGAGGACGGATGTTATCCGTAAAGATGGTATCTGTGGTGGTGCCCACGAAGGACATACCACCGTTCTCCCCTACGCTTCGGTAGATATCGTACTTCAAAACACCGCCCATGAATTCTTGGTAGGGATTCCACGTGAGGATGTTGGTCAGGTTGTCTACAGGCTGAACTTCCAAAAGGATGTTGGTGCCAATATTGGATGCCGTGTCAATTCCACCACAGCTATCCGTAGCGACAAATCGGTATTGGTAGCGGTGGTTGTTGGGGTCTGCAGAGAAATCTTTGAAGCGAATCTCCCACGGTGGAGAAACAGGCTTTGGAATCAAACCTAGGGATGTGAAGGGTGCGCCATCGCGATCCGCACGCTGCAGGTCAAAGTGAATGATATCCGCATCCTTGTCGATGAAGGTCACTAACTCTACCGCGTTATCGTTGCGCACAGAGGTCTTCGCTAGGTAGAGCAAGCGTGAACGCTGAACCGCCAAGGAATTGATACAAACCTCGTTGGAGGACGAGAAACGCTGGCCCGCCGTGTCAACCGCCTTGATGTAGTAGCAGTAGGACCAGCCGCCAATCAAATCGCGCGTATTGAAGGCTGTATCTCCGGGGGCTTTAGTTGCCAGGAGTACGCCAGGTTGCGTAGGACCACCGGGAGGCGTTACATCCGCCAAAACGCGGTATTCCTTTACACCGCCCGCCCAACCGCGGTACTGGTTCCAACGCAAGCGCATGATACCCTCACATGGATCCATGTTTTCCGTAAGCAACATATTGTTGTGTGCCGAAACGAGTAAATCTGAACTTTGGTTGCCACAGCTATCCGTAGACATCACCTTGTAACGCTTCACAGAGGAGCCGGGGGCAGCACCTGGCAAAGGATAGGGCATGCTCACGGTATTCGGGACCGTTGCAATAGAGCTCCATCCGGTACCGGGTACCCATTCCAAGATGTCGTAGTTGACAATATCGCCATTGGTACCTGGGGTCCAGGAGATCAATGCGGTACCGCCATTCACCGTTACAGAGTCAATCTTCAGAACATCCGTATTGTTTTGGTCCGAGAAGTACCCTCCGTCCAGGGTAGAATTACAGGCACCATTGATGCGGATTTGGTATTCTAGATCCTGTCCACAAATGTTGACGGTATCGTTGAACGTCTTGTTTGTGGTGGTAGCTACTTGCGCCCAGCCTGCAGCGCCCGTACCCTGGGGACGGCGCCAGATTTCATACGTAGGAGTTGCACCCGTATAAGGGGCATTCCAATCCAATTGGGCTACTGAGGAGTTCGTGGGAGGAATGGGCGTGACCGCCAATTCCATCAAGCGAATCGTATCAGAGGTTACAGAGGTGTAGCCACAGCCACCCAACGAGCGCATGTAGTAGTAGTTCGCACCACTTAACGGTGCCACGTCCGTGTAGGACTGATCGCTGTAGTTCCAAATAGTGTCAATGGCCACAAAGGGAACCGAAGGCGAACCGCCACGGAAGACCACATAGGCATCGAAGTTCATGCCCGTATCCAAGGGATAGCCCCAGTTGATGGTCAATCCGCCGGATGGTTCTTTAGAAACACAAGCCTGAGACAAATCAGGAGGCACAGGAATGGTGGATACCACATTAATAACCACGGACGCTACGCGAATAGCCGGCGCCACACAGAAGTTGTCTTGCATCCGCAAGGCAAATACGTAGCGGTTCGTGGGCGTTCCACAGGAGTTGTTCTGATAGGATATATGGTTACAGTTCGTTTGCCAATCAAACGTGATCTCATTGTTTAGGGTCGACGTAAACGAAGTCTGCGGAGACTTGGGATTTACGGTTGCACAAGGCGGGTTCAAACAGCCTGCATTGGGATTGTTCAACGGAACCCCCAGCTGTCCACCGGAAGGCGAGAACTCAATGGTCTGTGGCAAGAAATTGGGCAGTAGCTGCGCATCCTGCGAAACGAGGTCAAATTTTACTTCTTGGCCCGCATAGACCGTGGTTTCCCAGTACAACGTGTCGCCTGAAGCTACTACGGGCACCAAGGCGGGGAAGTTGGGCAAATTGTTGATCTGAACGGTCGGCGGCGTATTAAATCCGCAATCCGTACGGATAATGACGGGAATATCACGATATACCGACGCAATCTTTTGGTTACACCGGTAGGCGTTTACCTCAACACAAGAAGCGAAAGAACCACCAGCCGAAGGGTTGAAGGTCATCGCACCCGTCTGCTGGTTAAAGTTTACCGTGTTGCCTCCATTCGGGAAGGGGTTGTTGAAGGCATAGCCTGTTGTAAACGAGGCGTTAGTGCCATTAGAGGTCGTCTGAGGATAGGCCCAGTTGTAGACGACAGAATCCAAGTCATCGTCGAATGCATTGTGCGCATAGGTGTACTCGTAGCCAGAGCAAATCACCGACTTGGGCGGCTCCAAGAAACGAGGAGACGAGTCGTAGCAAGGGTTTGCGTTCTGGGGCACCCCGTTAATCGTGTAGGGAAACATGTATGCACGAAGGGTGTAGGAGCTTGATGCAGACGTTAAGTTGGTGATGGAGGGACGGCAGCAGTCGGTAAACGTGAAGTACCAACCTCCTGCGGGAGGCACACCCGTCAGCGTGATGTACCCGGACTCGTACCGGCGCTCTTCAACAGCTCCTTGGCCCGAGGTCACCCCGTTGCAGTTAATTTCTTGCGTTCCATCCCAGCAGTTGGGAGAAACGTCCGTAGCAGAACCCACTTGCGCACAGGAAATAGACCCGCCTGGTGCGTTGGTGGACAAGACCACAGGGTTGGGCAAAAAGGTAGACGCACCGGTACCACATTCGCGGTACAGGATCACATAAAACTTGTATTTACCCGCATTGGGACCACTGTCAAAGCAGCGCCATGTGATTTCTCCGCCCAAATAGTGAGAGGCAAAGGCCGATTGTGTAAAAAGGAAGAAAGCGAAAAGTCTTAAAACGTGCTTCACGGTACCTGAATTTATAGCATTCCAAATGTAAGGCTTTGAACGCAGGTAATCCGCCCTCCTATTGAGGAAAGTGGGCCCAAAATGAGTGAACGATTGCTCGTTTCGTATCAGGGGATTCTCAGCCGCGCAGCATTTCGCGTGAAATCACCAATTTTTGGATTTCCGATGTGCCCTCGCCAATGGTGCAGAGTTTTGCATCGCGGTAGTACTTCTCGGCGGGATAGTCCTTGGTGAACCCATACCC
>JALQUY010000090.1:3665-6364 GCA_023260615.1 Schleiferiaceae bacterium | reverse complement strand
CGGAGGCCCTCAAGCCGTATAAAATCACCATGCAGCAGTACAATGTGCTGCGCATTCTTCGGGGCGCGCATCCGGACGGTATGGCATCGGCCCGAATTCGGGAACGCCTGCTCGACAAAACCAGCGACGTGTCCCGCCTCATCGACCGACTGGAAAAAAACAAACTCATCGAGCGCCAAACGTCCAAAGACGACAAGCGCATCACTGAAATCTTCTTGACGCTGCGCGGCCTGGAGCTACTGGGCCAAATTCGGTCCGTCGACAAGCTCCACAAGGTGCAGCTCCCCAAGTCGCTCAACGACGAAGAAGCGCAGTTGCTCAGTGCCTTGTTGGATAAAATGCGGGGCTAGGAAGCTAGAGGGCACGCGCTTCGCGCTGTGGCTAGAGGGCTAGGAAGCTAGAGCGCTAGAGCGTTTTTGGCGCTGAGCGGAATTCGTTAATTTAACCGAATGAAATCCAAAAAGTTAACTTCTCTCTTGGTTCTTGGCCTTTTGATGGTCCTGGCCATTTCGTCCTGTGAAAAAAAGAAAACCTTGGACTGCAAAGTCACCGGCCGTTGGGTGGTGATGCCCAGCACCTTGTACGAATTCACAGCCGACAGCTTGAAGTACACGATTTACTCGACAAATGGCGCCTTTGGAAGCATTGCAGATGCCATTCCAAACCCACACACGTGGTACCTCGACGGGGATACGCTCGTCGAAGATTTGAACTTTGGAAACATCTCCAAGAAGTACGTCAAATTCACATGCGATTGCAATGTGATGACCTGGACCTCAGAGTTTCAAGGCACCCTATACACGCAGTACCTCTGGAAGGAGGGTCACGATACGGCTACGTGTAAATAAGCTAGGGAGCTAGGTAGCTTGAGAGCACGCGCTTCGCGCTGTAGCTTTTCGCTTAAACGTTTAATCTCTTTTACCCTTGAACCGTGTGGTGGACCTTCGCCGCGCGCCGGGACTTTCCGTTGTTTTGCCAAGCTCAAGCCCTCAAGCTTACGAAAAGCTCCGCACATGCTTCAGCAGCGCGGTGGTGGAGGGGTCGTGGGCGCCCAGGGCGCCGTCGCCTTCCAATTCGGGTAGGATAGCATTGGCCATTTCCTTGCCCAATTCTACGCCCCATTGGTCGTAGGAGTAGACGTTCCAAATCACGCCCTGGAAGAAGATTTTGTGCTCGTAGAGGGCGATTAAGGAGCCTAAAGCGTAGGGGGTAAGTGCGTCGAACAAGAGGGTACTCGTTGGGCGGTTGCCTTCGAAGACTTTGTAGACGGTGGCAGCTTGAGGGCGGCCGATGGCCAGGGCTTCCGTTTGGGCCAAGAAGTTGCTGAGCAGCTTGGCGTGGTGGGCGTGCAGGGGATGCTGCGGCTGAACGGAGGCGATGAAATCGGCGGGAATGAGTTCCGTGCCTTGGTGGATGAGCTGGTAGAAGGCGTGCTGGCCGTTGGTGCCAGGCTCGCCCCAAACGACGGGGCCGGTGGCATACGTGACGCGCTCGCCGTTGCGGTCCACGTATTTGCCGTTGCTCTCCATGTCGGCTTGCTGGAGGTAGGCTGCGAAGCGGTGCAGGTACTGGTCGTAGGGTAGGACCGCGTGGCTCGCGGCGTCCATGAAGTTTCGGTACCAAATGCCCAGGGCGGCCATGAGCATGGGGATGTTTTGACGGAAAGGCGTTTGGGCCGCGTGCTGATCGATCGCATGCGCGCCGTCTAAGAACTGCTGGAAACCGTCGGCTCCGATGGCAATGCACAAGGGCATGCCGATGGCGCTCCACACGGAATAGCGACCGCCGACCCAATCCCAGAAACCAAAGGTGTTCTTCTCGGAAATGCCGAAGGCCTTCACCTTTTCCAGGTTGGTGCTGAGGGCCACAAACTGCTTTTGCGTGCAGGCAGGGTCGCCCAATTGTTGAATGAGCCAGGTGCGCGCCGCTTCCGCATTGGCCATGGTCTCTTGCGTGGTAAAGGTCTTGGAGGCGACGATGAAGAGGGTGCGCTCTGGATCGACTTGGAGGAGGCATTCGTGGAGGTCGGAACCGTCCACGTTGGCTACAAAGTGCATCTGGATGCCGCGATCGCTGAAGGGCTTCAGGGCCTCAACGGCCATGCGGGGGCCCAGGTCGGAACCGCCGATGCCAATGTTGACGACGTGGGTGAATTTTTTACCGGTGAAGGACTTTTTGCGGCCGTCGCGAATGGCTTCGGCAAAGGCAAACATGCGGTCGCGCTCCCCTTTGGCTAGGGCGCGGGCGTCTTCGCCGTTGACGAGGAGGGCTTCGGTGCGGGGGTCGCGGAGGGCGCTGTGCAGGACGGCGCGGTTTTCCGTTTGGTTGATGGCCTCCCCGGAGAGCTGCGCTTGGAGGGCTTCGGGGGCGCCACATTCGGCAAAGAGCTGCTCCAAGAGGCTCAAGGTGGTTTCACTCACGCGGTGCTTCGCATAGTCGAACAGCAGCAAATCGTCGACCCGAACGTGCATGCGCTCAAAGCGATCCGCCTCTGACGCAAGCAGGTCGCGCAAATGCCAATTCTTGGCTTCCAGGGCATGGGCTTCCAGGGCTTTCCAGGCAGCAGTAGTAGTGGGGTTGACCGAGGGGAAGGACATAGCGATTAGGGATTTTCGGAGGTAGGGGCCTCAAACCAAGAGGCGTACATCACGTAGTTGGTAGCAATGCGTTCGACTTCGCCCTTTGTGAGTTCGGGGCTG
>JALQUY010000090.1:0-3568 GCA_023260615.1 Schleiferiaceae bacterium | reverse complement strand
TGCTCACGTTGTTGCCGATGGTGGTAGGAAACTTTTGGTAGGTGCAGTGGATGACCGCGTTGTCTTGGACGTTGACACGGTGGCCCATTCGGATAAAGTGGACGTCCCCGCGCACCACGGCGTTAAACCAGACCGAACATTCCTCGCCCATTTGCACATCTCCCACCACGGTGGCGGTAGGTGCTAGAAAGCAGCTGTCGGGAATGTGTGGAGTATGGCCTTGAACGGGGAGAATGGTTGGCATAGTCCCAGAAAGTTAGACCGGAACAACATCTTCCACCAAGGTGGGCAGCATGCGCTGCAAGATGTTCTTAATGCCCTGCTGAAGGGTCAGGGTAGAGCTGGGGCAGCCCGCGCAAGCGCCTTGAAGCTGCACTTTCACCACTTTGTTTTCGTAGGCGACAAAGGCGATGTTGCCACCGTCTTGGGCGACGGCAGGCTTCACAAACTCGTCCAGGATCTCCACGATGCGGGATTCAATTTCTCCCAATTCCGTAGGGGCGGCCTCTGCGCTGGCATCGTCCGTGGAGGCTTCCGCCTGCTTGACGGGTGGGGTGCCAGTCAGAACAGGTTTGCCGGCTTGCAGGTAGTCCAGCAAGAACTGGCGAATTTCCTGCGTGACGGTCTCCCATTCCACCACGTTGTACTTCTGAATGGCGATAAAATTGCTCGACATGAAGACCTCCTTCACGAAGGGGAAGTGGAAGAGCTCTGTAGCCAAGGGCGAAATGGCCGCTTCTTCAATGTTGTGAAATTCCACATGGTCAAGGTCCACCACCATTTTGTTGGCGACAAACTTCATGACCGCGGGGTTGGGGGTCATTTCCGCATAAACACTGACGGGAACGCGTTGAATTTCCATAGGACAAAGGTACCGAATGCATTTGGCATGTGCCGGCGGTTCCGGCCTTATTTTTGCTCAACTTAGCAGGATTCTGCGCGCCCACCCGGGCCGCATCCCGCTTCAAGCTCCAAAATCGACTCAAATGCTCGACTTTTTACTTTACTACCTGGTTCTCAACGTCTACAGTTCGTTGATCACCTGGAAATTTTTTACCGCCAACGGCAAACCCGCCTGGTCGGCCTGGGTCCCTGTCTACCGCACCTACGTCTTGACGCAGCTCGCCGACCGCCCCCGCTGGTGGACTTTCTTGAGCTACATCCCCGTCGTGGACAACGTCATGTCGCTCATTTTGACGTACGAATTGTTGCACATGCACGGCTTTCGGGAGAACAAGCATATCCTCTTGAGTGTCGCCACTTTGGGCCTCTATGTGGGCTACTTGAACTATTCGGCCGAATTGAAGCCCGGCACCCGCGACGACGCCGAAATCCGCCGCCGCATGCCCGCCACTATCAACCACATTCTATTTGCCGTTGTGGCGGCTGGCTCGATCCGAATGACCTCCTTCGAGGCGTACAACATCCCCACCGGCTCCATGGAAAAGACCCTCATGGTGGGGGACTACCTCGTGGTAAGCAAGATTCACTACGGCCTGCGCTTGCCCAACACGCCGCTCAGCATCCCCTTGATGCACAACCTCATCCCCTACACGCAGACAGCGAGCTATTTAAACTGGATTGAACTGCCTTACGTGCGCATTCCCGGCTGGACCCAGCCCAAAAAGGGCGATGCCGTCGTCTTCAACTTCCCCGCAGATCCGGACCGCCCGGTCGACAAAAAGGAAAACTACGTGAAGCAATGCGTAGGAACCCCGGGGGATACGCTGAAAATTGTGGACCGCCAGGTCTACACCAACGGGGAGGCGCAGACGTTTGGCGATCGCAGCAACCCGCAGTGGAGTTACTACGTTCGGACCAACGGCCAAGGCTTCAATCCCGCCGCCCTCAAGCGCAATTTTGACATCAATTACCTGGACAACCGCCTGATCAACAACCAAAATCTGTCGGACGTCATCCAGATCACCGAGACCGAATACTTCATCACCATCTCCCAAGAGATGTTGGCTGCCTTCTCCGCCCAGCCCAACATTGATACCATCGTGGTGATGAACAGTCCGGGCGACAATGTCTTCCCTGAAGGCACGCCCCCAGCCATCGTTTGGTACAACGACAATGCCGTGGCCCCCGGCGTCATGTTCCCCAACCCCGACGGGCACCAGGACAGCACCGTCTTCCCCTATTCACGCGACAACTACGGTCCCATTTGGATTCCCGCTAAGGGCCAATCGGTGGAACTGAACTACCAAACGGTCCTCACCTACGGCCGCGCCATCCGCGAATACGAAGGCCACGAGCTCGAACTGCGCGACGGCGTCTACTACCTGGACGGCGAAGCGGCCTCGAGCTACACCTTTGCCATGGATTACTACTGGATGATGGGCGACAACCGCCACAACTCCTGGGACAGCCGCTACTGGGGTTTTGTACCGGAAGACCACATCGTGGGCAAGCCCATCTTCATCTTCTTCTCCAGCGACCAGTTTATTGAAGGCTTCCTTTCGTCCAAACGCTGGGAGCGTTTCTTCACCGTCGTCCACGGCGATGGTCAGCCTACGAGCTACCTCTGGCCCTTCGTGCTCTTGGTGGCCCTCTACTACGGCTGGGACTACTACCGCAAGCGCAAAGCCGCCAAATGATGCACCTCCGCCATACACTGACGCTGCTGGGCCTTTTGGCCTGCGGGGTGGTCTATGGCCAGGCCGAACTTCCGGCCCACGTCGCCGTCCCCGTGGCGAGCCAGCCTCCGCAAAATCCGCCTATTCCCGCGCGGACTTTGCCCGCCACCTTAGCCCCTGCGGTGGACACGGCGGCGATTTTGGCGGATACCAAGGAGCGCTGGGATCAATTGAGCCAAAACCAACTCATTCGGCTCTTGTGGGTCGCATGGAAGTATGAATGGCCCCGCGACAGCCTGGTCGCCGTCGTGCACCGTCATCCCCAGGGCTACTCCCGGGATTCGCTCATCGTTTGGCTCGAAGAGGGCGGAAAAGCAGGGGAGGAGCGCAAGCGCATCGCCCAAATCAAGGCCCGCCGCTACCAAATTGCCACAGAGGCTTTCAACTACACGGGCGATGTCCGCCAGCTCGACTTGAGCCTAATGTGGTACGGCGTTATGGCCAACGACGATGGCCATTGGAGTTTGGCCCAAGTCAAGCCCAAAGTCCTCCTCAGCCAATTCCAGAGCCAGCCGGGCGCACTGGAATTTGACATCCAAACCAACCGAGATCAAGGCTTCCATTTCCTCTTTGGGAGCCCGGTTCCGCTCGATACGGTTCGGGCCTGGTACAACGGAGCGCTGTCCTATGTGAACAACATGCCAACGCTCTTCCCAGGCACGGCCGAAACCTTTGACCGCCCCAACGGATCCTGGATGTACGTGCTTCTCGCCACCGGCGCTGTGACGGGCCCCGGCAAATGCGGCGGCTTGAAGGACTATGAATTGCAGGTTCGGAACCAAAAATCCGATGCGGAAATCGCCCTAAGCCAGAACATCGGTGCCCAATTGGTGGACAGCGTCTACCACTGCGTGCCCGAACTCTACTGGTCCGGCTACCTCATGGACGACGACGTGCCCGACGCCCTCTTCGTCCAGGAAATTCCCGGG
>JALQUY010000008.1:13639-24998 GCA_023260615.1 Schleiferiaceae bacterium | reverse complement strand
ACCCCAACAAGTTCATCGCCAAAATGGGCGCTGAAGCGTTGTTGATGTTGTTGCAGCGTTTGGACTTGGACGCCATGTCCTATGACCTGCGCGACCGTGCAAGCCGCGAAACGTCACAGCAGCGCAAGCAGGAAGCCCTCAAGCGTTTGCAAGTGGTGGAAGCTATGCGCGATGCCAACGCTCGCTTGGAGAACAAGCCCGAGTGGATGGTGATCAAGGTAGTTCCCGTTATCCCGCCCGAATTGCGCCCCTTGGTGCCCTTGGACGGTGGTCGCTTCGCTACGTCTGACTTGAACGACCTCTACCGCCGTGTGATCATCCGCAACAACCGTTTGAAGCGTTTGTTGGAGATCAAGGCCCCCGAGGTTATCCTGCGCAACGAAAAGCGCATGTTGCAAGAGTCTGTGGACAGCTTGTTTGACAACACCCGCAAGGCCAGCGCCGTGAAGACGGAGAGCAACCGTCCTTTGAAGTCTTTGAGCGACAGCTTGAAAGGCAAGCAAGGCCGCTTCCGTCAGAACCTGTTGGGTAAGCGTGTAGACTATTCGGCACGTTCTGTAATTGTTATCGGGCCTGATTTGAAGCTCCACGAGTGTGGTCTTCCCAAGGATATGGCCGCTGAGCTCTACAAACCCTTTATCGTTCGCAAGTTGATCGAGCGCGGAATCGTGAAAACGGTGAAGTCTGCGAAGAAGATCATCGACAAGCGCGAAGCCGTTGTATGGGACATCTTGGAAAACGTCATGAAGGGCCACCCCGTTCTTCTGAACCGTGCTCCGACGCTGCACCGCTTGGGTATCCAGGCCTTCCAGCCTAAGATGATTGAGGGCAAGGCTATCCAGCTGCACCCCTTGACCTGTACGGCCTTCAACGCGGACTTTGACGGTGACCAAATGGCGGTGCACTTGCCCTTGGGCCCTGCTGCCATCTTGGAAGCACAGATCTTGATGCTGGCCTCGCACAACATCTTGAACCCCGCGAACGGTTCACCTATCACGGTACCTTCTCAGGACATGGTCTTGGGTCTGTACTACATGACCAAGGCGAAGCGCAACCTTCCCGGTGATCCCGTGAAGGGCGAAGGCATGACTTTCTACTCTGCGGAGGAAGTGAACATCGCCTACAACGAAAAGCGTGTAGACCTCAACGCCTACATCAAGGTTCGCACCTTGGTAGACGGCGCCAACGGCGAATTGGAATACAAAGTGATCGAGACCTCTGTGGGCCGCGTTCTCTTCAACCAAGTCGTACCCAAGGAGGTTGGCTTCATCAATGAATTGTTGACCAAGAAGGCCTTGCGCGACATCATCGCACGCATTTTGACGCGTACGGATGTTCCTCGCACCGCCAAGTTCTTGGACGATATGAAGGATTTGGGATACTCCAACGCATTCCGCGGAGGCCTGTCCTTCTCGTTGGGCGACATTCAGGTGCCCGAAATCAAAACCAACTTGATCGCCGACGCCAACAGCGAGGTGGAATCCATTCTCATGAACTACAACATGGGTCTGATCACCAACAACGAGCGTTACAACCAGGTGATTGACGTTTGGACCAACGCAAACGCACGCTTGACGCAAGCGGCCATGAGCCAATTGATCAGCGACCGCCAAGGCTTCAACCCCATCTACATGATGCTGGATTCTGGAGCCCGTGGTTCTAAAGAGCAGATTCGTCAGCTCTCCGGTATGCGTGGATTGATGGCCAAGCCCCAGAAGTCCGGTTCATCAGGTGGTGAGATTATCGAAAACCCGATTATCTCCAACTTTAAGGAGGGTCTGTCCATCTTGGAGTACTTTATCTCTACGCACGGTGCCCGTAAGGGTCTTGCGGATACGGCCTTGAAGACGGCTGACGCGGGTTACTTGACTCGTCGTCTCCACGACGTGGCCCAAGACGTCATCGTGAACGAGGACGACTGCGGAACGCTTCGCGGCTTGGAAATCCAGGCCTTGCGCAAGAACGAAGAAGTGGTTGAAACCTTGAAGGAGCGCATCGCTGGCCGCGTATCGTTGGCCCATGTGATCGATCCTTTGACGGGTGAGACCTACGTTCAAGCGGGCGAAATGATCTCTGACTTGATCGCTGACAAGATTGAAGTGAGCCCCATCGAAATGGTGGAAGTTCGTTCCCCCTTGACGTGTGAGAGCAAGCGCGGTATTTGTGCCAAGTGTTACGGCCGCAACTTGGCTACGGCCAAGGGCGTTCAAACCGGTGAAGCGGTAGGTGTTATCGCCGCCCAGTCCATCGGTGAACCAGGTACGCAGTTGACGCTTCGTACGTTCCACGTAGGTGGTACGGCGGGTAACGTCTCTGAGATCAGCAGCTTGACCGCGAAGTTTGATGGTATTTTGGAATTTGAAGAAGTACGCACCGTTGCTAGCGTAAGCGCAGAAGGCGAAGATGCGGAAATCGTCATCGGCCGTACCGGCGAAATGCGCATCGTCGATGCCAAGACCGGTATCGCAGTTATGACCGGAAACATTCCTTACGGTTCTACCTTGATGCTCAAGTCAGGTGCCAAAGTGAAGAAGGGCGACGTTATCTGTACGTGGGACCCTTACAACGCGGTTATCATTTCGGAGTACGCAGGTAAAATTGCCTACCAAGACATCGTTCAAGGTGTGACTTACAAGGTGGAGATCGACGAACAAACCGGTTTCCAAGACAAGGTTATTTCTGAAAGCCGCAACAAGAAGCTGGTTCCCATGCTTCAAGTGGTGGACAAGAAAGGCAACGAAATCAAGCACTACACCCTTCCTGTGGGCGCTCACCTGATGGTGGACGAAGGAGAAGAAATCAAGGCCGGAAAGGTTTTGGTTAAGATCCCTCGTAAAGGAGCTAAGGCGGGTGACATCACCGGTGGTCTTCCCCGTGTGACCGAATTGTTCGAAGCACGTAACCCCTCAAACCCTGCAGTGGTAGCGGAAATCGACGGTACGGTATCCTACGGAAAGATCAAGCGTGGTAACCGTGAGATTATCATTGAAAGCCGTACGGGCGAGCAGCGCAAGTACTTGATCAACTTGGCCAAGCAAATCTTGGTTCAAGAGAATGACTTTGTACGTGCGGGTTCACCATTGAGCGACGGTGCCATTACTCCTGCGGACATCTTGGCCATCCAAGGTCCTACGGCAGTTCAGGAATACTTGGTGAACGAGATTCAGGAAGTATACCGACTCCAGGGTGTAAAAATCAATGACAAGCACTTCGAGGTGATTGTTCGCCAGATGATGCGCAAAGTGGAAATCGTAGACGGCGGCGATACGTCGTTCTTGGAGGGCCACTTGGAGCACACGACGGACTTCATCCGCGAAAATGACAGCATCTTCGACAAGAAGGTGGTCGTCGAAGCCGGCGATAGCGAAAGCTTGAAGGCGGGTATGATGATTACCGCACGTCGCCTCCGCGATGAGAATTCTTTGTTGAAGCGCACGGATAAGGCATTGGTAGTAGCACGTGACGCGCAGCCTGCAACGGCTCGCCTCGTACTCCAAGGCATCACACGCGCGTCTTTGCAGACCAAGTCATGGGTTTCTGCGGCGTCCTTCCAGGAGACGACCAAAGTATTGAACGAAGCAGCTATCGCTGCGAAGGTAGATACCTTGGACGGCCTGAAAGAGAACGTCATCGTTGGTCACCGCATTCCTGCCGGTACCGGCCTCAAGCGCTACTACACCTCTGTGGTAGGCAGCAAGGACGAGTACGAGCAGATGATGGCCAAGCAGACCGTAGACCTCGAACCTGCTGAATAAGGACCATGAGCGCCGAGAACGAAAACCAAATGCAAATTGAACTGACGCCCGAAATGGCGGACGGTATCTACAGCAATTTGGCGGTCATCAACCACTCGCCCTCCGAATTCGTTTTGGACTTCATCCAAATGATGCCCGGAGTACCTAAAGCCCGCGTAAAGGCGCGTGTCATTTTGACGCCCCAGCATGCGAAGCGATTGATCAAAGCGATGGAAGAAAACGTGTTGCGCTATGAGGCAACGCACGGGACCATTTCCGAATCGGAACAGCCGCAGATTCCCATTCAGTTTGGGGGTCCAACCGGCCAAGCCTAAAAAAGAAAGCCGCCCAAATGGGCGGCTTTTTTTATGCCTTACGTTGTTTTGGAGAACGGACGTTAGGTCAGCGTCTTATTTATGGTCAAAAAAGCCATCTAGAATGAGGGCAAGACCTCGAACCACCACGCCAACAGCTCCGAACATCATCAAGACAATGAAGGCCGTCCACCCCCATTTGCCTTGTTGGAGAGCGGGTGCGCCAATCCAGTAATAAAAAGCAGGTCCTACGAAAAGGAATGGAAAAGCCAGCGCTAAAAATGTGAGGCCTTTGACGAGTTTTTGCTTGTTGGAGGAGGGTCTCATGCGTGTACTGCGTTTTGGATAAAGGTAACCGCCTGTTCCAGTTCTTGCATAGAAATGCTCAAAGGCGGGGCCAAGCGAAGGGCCTTTTGCTCAAAAAGGAACCAGTCCGTGAGCAGGCCTGCTGAAATAAGGTCTTTTTGGGCAGAAAGCACCCGGTCAAAGCTTTCGAGGGGCAGAGCGAGTAAAAGCCCACGGCCGGACAGGTCACCGGTGGTAGATAGAGGGCCTAGCGCTGCTCGGAGGTAGGCTTCTTTTTGCGCCACGTCCTGAATCCATCCGCTGTTTTGGAGAACCGTAAAGGCCGCGAGCCCCGCTGCACAGCTTACGGGATGGCCTCCAAAGGTGGTGAGGTGGCCCAGCATGGGATTCTTGGCCAAATGCTGCATGCGTCCGTGAGAGGCGATGAAAGCGCCCAGAGGCATACCGCCGCCTAAGGCTTTTCCCAGGCACAGAATGTCGGGTACGATGCCCGCTCCCTGGTGGGCGAAGAGGTGGCCGGTTCGGCCAAAACCCGTTTGGATTTCATCGACGATGAGCAAGGCTCCTGTTTCACGGCAGCGCGCTTGGAGCGCTTGTAGAAACGCTGCTGGGACCACTTTGTAGCCGGATTCTGCTTGTACGACCTCAACGACTACGGCGGCTGTGCGTTCGGTGATGGCGCTCAGGTGGGTAGCGTCTGCCCAGGGTAGGATGCGGTGGTCGGGGAGGAGCGGGCGGTAGGCACGCTTGTAGGTCTCGTCCCCCATAGCGGAAAGGGCGCCGTGCGTACTGCCATGGTAGCTACCTTGGAAGGAGATGATTTCGGTGCGGCCTGTGACGCGCTTGGCGAGTTTGAAGGCACCTTCAATGGCTTCCGCTCCGGAGTTGCCCCAGTAGACGCAGTCGAGTGAGGGGTCTAGAGAAGCCGTGAGCGCTTGAGCGTAGGCCACCTGGGGCTGCTGCACATATTCGCCATAGACCATGAGGTGCATGTAGGATGCTGCTTGTGCTTGGACGGCGGCAACGACAGCAGGATGACTGTGTCCAATATTGGAAACGCCAATGCCCGAAATAAAATCCATGTAGGCCTGCCCCTCGGGGCCGTAGAGGTAGACTCCTTCAGCACGCACGACCTCCAAAGCCAAGGGCGATTCCGTCGTCGGGGCGATGTGCTGCAAAAAGAGCTGCCGTAAATCCATGCTGCGAAGGTAAAAAAGCCCCGAGGGTTCTGGACCGACGGGGCTAGGAATCTATACGTCTTCGTTTAGAACAAAGGGGGAGGGCCACCTGGGCCGCCTGGTCCTCCAGGACGACCGCCCGGACGACCGCCAGAATGTCCACTGGGCCCACCGGAAGAACCTGGACGGCCACCGGGACGGCGTTCTTCCAATTTTTCTCGCAGTCGGCGTTGAAATTCGCGTTCAGCTACCATGTATGCGACCACTTTGTGCGCGGGAAGCACCTCTAAAAACTTCTTCTGGTACTTCTTGCGAATAGCCTCGCGCTTTTCGGCCATGATCTCCAGCTCTTTGAGCAGTTTGAGGGCATCGGCATCGCTCAGGGATTTGGGGTCGCGCTTGGCCTCGTGAAGGTCGCGAAGGGGGTCCTTGTCGACTGCGCGGAGTTCGGCTTCCATGGCGTTCTGTAAGGGCCAAAAGACTTTGGCTTCTTCGGAAGTCAAACCGACTTCTCGGGTGATAAAAGCGACTTTCGCGGCTTCGAGGCGGTCGCGGCGCTCGTCGGTGGGCTGGCCCCAGGCCGTAGCGGCAAGAAGGAGCAGGCCCATCATCAGGGTCATGCGTGTTTTCATCAGTCTTGGGTTAAATCAGCAAGTAAGGTTTCAAATTCATCGTCGTTTAAGAGGATCGACACGTCTTCGTCCGTGAGGTTTAATGCGCCGCGATCGAGTGCTTCCCAAGCGAGATCCTCCGTGACCACCGGCGTGGGGTCCACCGGACGAAGCAGGGCTATAAGGGCGAGCGAAGCTGCGGCAGCGACCGCGCCATAGGGCCACAAGCGGCGCGTGAGCGACCGGGCGGGGCGGGGTTCAGCAGCGCGGAGCATCTGCTGGACCAGGGCTTGATGCCCGTCTTCAGGGATGTGAATTCCGTCCTTCATCTTAATCATTGGATGCGTCTGAATACGTGGGGTTTAATGCGAGAATGTGTTTTTTCACCTTTTCGGCTGCGTGGTGGTAGTTGGCTTTAAGGCCACCGACGGAGGTGCCAAGTAGGTCGGCGATTTCGGCGAAGGGTTTTTCGTCGAAGTAGCGGAGCTGGAAAGTGAGGCGCTGCTTTTCGGGCAGGCGGTTGACGGCATCGTGCAAGGCTTCGAGTAGGGCGTCGCTTTCGAAGTAGGGCGAAGAAGGGGCCGCTAACGTGACGGCATCCAAGCCTAGATGCGTTTTTTGGCGGCGCAGGTGGCTTAGGGATTCGTTGATGACCACACGGGTGGCCCAGGTGCTAAAGCGGCTTTGCCCTTTGAACTGGGGGAGGGCTTTCCAGAGTTTGATGGAGGCCTCCTGGAGGACGTCCTGGGCTGCTTCGTGGTCGAGGACGATGCGCACAGCAGTTCGGTAGAAGTCCGAAGCGTAGGCTTGAATCAAGCATGAAAAAGCCTGGTCGTAGTTTCCCGACGACCAGGCTGTGTGGATAGAGGCTTCGTCCTTCAGCGGCATGCTGCTTGGACGCTAAAAGCGACTAGAGGTTTAACGCTGAAGTACACGCTCCGCGGCTGCCACGATGTTGGCAGCATCCAAGCCGTACTTGGTCAGGAGCTGGGCGGGTGTGCCACTCTCCCCAAAGGAGTCATTCACCGCCACCATTTCCATGGGGGTAGGGCGGTGCATGGCTAGGGCCTGAGCGATGGAGTCGCCCAAACCGCCGTGGCGCTGGTGCTCTTCAGCGGTGACAACACGGCCTGTCTTACCTACGGAAGCCAATAAGGTGTCTACGTCCAAGGGCTTGATGGTGGCGAAGTTGATGACTTCAGCCTTTATGCCTTTGGCTTCAAGGGCGTTTGCAGCTTCCAACGCCTCCCAAACGAGGTGGCCATTGGCGCAGATGGTAACATCGGAACCTTCCGTGAGAACGTCCGCTTTGCCAATGACGAAAGGACGATCCGCTGGCGTGAAGTTGGGCACCTTGGGGCGGCCAAAGCGCAGGTAGACGGGGCCGTCGTGCTCGGCAATAGCGATGGTGGCGGCTTTGGTTTGGTTAAAGTCACAAGGAGAGATGACCGTCATGCCCGGGAGCATTTTCATCAAGCCGATGTCTTCCAAAATTTGGTGGGTTGCACCGTCCTCACCCAAGGTTAAGCCGGCGTGGGAGGCGCAAATTTTTACGTTCTTGCCCGAGTAGGCCACGCTCTGGCGGATTTGGTCGTACACGCGGCCCGTGGAGAAGTTGGCAAACGTGCCGGTAAAGGGAATCTTGCCACCAATGGTCAGGCCAGCAGCCATACCAATCATGTGGGCTTCAGCGATGCCGGTTTGGAAGAAGCGTTCGGGGAATTCGGCGGCAAAAGCGTCCATTTTGAGCGAGCCCGTGAGGTCCGCGCAAAGGGCGACCACGTTGGGGTTGCTACGTCCGAGTTCTAATAGACCAGCGCCAAAGCCGGAGCGCGTGTCTTTACTTCCTGAGTCTGTGTACGAGTGCATGGGTGAAATTTAGGGAATGCGCACCAAGGTGGAAGACCCGGGTGCCACGGTGAAGGTGTTGGTTTTTGAATAGGTCGTTTGCTGCGCCGAACGTGGGCGGTATATCACTTTGTACGTGCCAGGCTGGAGGGAAAACTGCTGGCGGGTTTGGAACTCGTCCAGGTTGGTAACCCATATCCAATCATTTCCGTCGATGGCGAAGATGGCGCCGTAGCCGGCAGACTTGAGCTGTACCGTCACCTCGCCTGCAGGAGGAATGGTGATTTCCTGCGTCGTGCCCGGCTTCAACGTGATGCGCTGGCGGATTCGAGGCAACGTCAGAATGTCCAGATCGTAGGTGTCCACGATGTAGGTCACCGTGGTGTTGAAGTTCTGAACGTGGAGAATGTCTTCGGGGTGGTCGGCATCACGAACCACGGCTACGGGTGGAGTTTGCGACAGTTTGAGGCCGGGCATGGTCAACTTGAGGCCGCCTTGAACGACGTCAGCAGCCATGTGGTTGTGCGTTCCCGCATGCATGGCGGTGGGGTTGATGGGGCGTGGCGGAATACTGTAGACCGTGCCTTCATACGTGACGATGGGATCCACCAAGAGGGTGTCCGGCTGGTTGTTGTAATTCAGGGTGTGGATAATGCTGCGGTCCACCAGGTGGCTCGTGGCATTGCGCAAAACGATGGGCAGATTCGTGCCCGAATTTTGGTTGCGGTGGTCGACCAAGTTGATTTGGCCTGTGGTGTTGTCCAAGGCTTGGGTGACAATTACGCCCAAAGCCTTCTTGAAGGTTTGCTCGTCGCTCGCATCGTAGTAGGTACCCACGCAGTCAAAGGTTTTGATGAGGTCTTTGTCCAAACCTACACCTATGACAAACGGCTTTAGCACGCGTCCCTTCTTTTGAAGTATGGCAGAAGCTTCGCAGGGGTCCTCGTCGCAGGCTTCCACACCGTCGGTAATTAACAGGATGATGTCCCGGCAGTGACCGGTGGGACAGTCCTTGGGGAAGTCGTTATCGGCCCGAAGAATAGAACGTGCGATTGGGGTTGTGCCCATGGGGCGAAGTCCTCGTAGAACTTGTTTGATACGGCCCAAATTGGAGTAGGAAAACCCGACCTCCAATTTGGTGTCGTTGCAGTCTTGTGGGGGGACCGGCTTTTGGTGGCCGTAGACGCGAAGGGCCAATTGGAATTGGGGGTTGGGCACTTGGGCCAAACTGTCCAGCATGGCGCCCATGAGGCGTTGGGCCACTTCCATCTTGGTACCGCCTTCCCATCGTCCATACATGGAGTTGGAGGCGTCTAAGACAAAAAGTATACGGGTCGTGGAAACTTCAGACGCGTTGACGTCCACTTGTGCTGCTGCCCCGATTGGGAAGAGCAGGGCCCAGAGGGCAAGTTTCCAAATGCGCATTAGGCGGGGTAGTCTCCGAGGGTTTCGGGCAACTGAGCGAGGGCGGCTTCCAACTGTTCATCGCTCGGTGCAATGCCGTGCCACTTGTGGGTGCCCGCCATAAAGTCCACGCCATGGCCCATGGAGGTGTGCATGACGACGCAAACCGGCTTGCCTTTGCCCGTCTTGGCAATGGCATCGCGAAGACCGTTGCGAACGGCATCCAGATCGTTGCCCTGTTGGATGTGCATAACCTCCCAGCCAAAGGCCGCGAATTTGCTTCCGATATCGCCCATAGGCATCACCTCGTCGGTGGAGCCGTCAATCTGCTGGCCGTTGGCGTCGATGGTGCTGATGAGGTTGTCGACGTTTTTGGCGCCTGCGTACAGGGCAGCTTCCCAAATTTGGCCTTCTTGCAATTCGCCGTCGCCGTGCAAGGTGAAGACGAGGCGGTCGTCACCGGCCAATTTCTTGGCTTGGGCGGCGCCAACAGCCACGCTCAGGCCTTGGCCCAAGGAGCCCGAGGCAATGCGCACACCGGGTAGTCCTTCGTGCGTCGTGGGGTGGCCTTGGAGGCGAGAGTCGAGCTTTCGGAATGTATTCAGTTCCTCCACCGAGAAGTAGCCACTGCGCGCCAAAACCGAATAAAACACGGGACTGATGTGGCCATTGGACAGGAAGAAGAGGTCTTCGCCTTGGCCGTCCATGTTGAAGGGGGCGGGAGTGTGGCGGAGAATGTCAAAGTAGAGGGCGACAAAGAATTCGGTACAGCCCATGGAGCCTCCAGGGTGACCTGATTGAACCGCGTGAACCATGCGTAGGATGTCGCGGCGTACTTGAGAAGGAAGGTCGTGGAGCTGGGGGGTCATGGGTGAGGGCATTTGGGATTGTCGATAGGACAAAAGTAAGGTCTTTCCGGGAGTACCTTTGCCCCAAATTCCTGAAAAATGAAGTGCGGCATTGTCGGTCTACCCAACGTAGGCAAATCCACCCTTTTTAACTGTTTGAGCAACGCAAAGGCCCAAGCAGCCAACTTCCCCTTCTGTACGATTGAACCCAACATCGGTACGGTAAACGTTCCCGATCCTCGCTTGGAGGCCTTGGAGGAGATTGTCAACCCCGAACGCGTGGTTCCTGCCACCGTGGAAATTGTAGACATTGCCGGTTTGGTGAAGGGCGCGAGCAAGGGCGAAGGTTTGGGCAATATGTTCCTGGGCAACATCCGCGAATGCCACGCTATCCTGCATGTGCTACGCTGCTTTGACAACCCCAACATCGTGCACGTCGACGGCAGCATCAACCCGCTGCGCGACAAGGAGACCATCGACTTTGAATTGCAACTCAAGGACCTCGAGTCCTTGGAAAAGCGCGTCGATAAAGTGCGCAAAGCCGCCAAAACGGGCGCTAAAGAGGCGGTTCGGGAGGTGGAAATGGCAGACCGCTTGAAAAAGCATTTGGAGCAAGGCCTTTCGGTGCGTGGATTTGAGCGCAGCGAAGAAGAGGCGGAATGGATTGCGGACTATCAGCTGCTTACGGATAAGCCCGTGCTCTACGTGTGCAACGTGGATGAGACGGCGGCCAAGGACGGCAACGACTACGTGCGCCAGGTGGCCGAAATGGCGGCGAAGGAAGGCGCAGGGGTGTTGCATTTGGCCGTAGCCACCGAATCGGATATCATCGAGCTGGAGACCTACGAAGAGCGCCAGATGTTCCTCGACGATCTCGGTTTGGAAGAGCCCGGGGTGAACCGCGTTATCCGTGAGGCGTATAGCTTGCTGAAGCTTCAGACCTACTTTACAGCTGGGGTGAAGGAAGTGCGTGCGTGGACGATTGGCCAAGGTTTTAGCGCTCCGCAAGCGGCAGGCGTAATTCACAGTGACTTTGAGAAGGGCTTTATTCGGGCCGAAGTCATTGCATATCAAGACTATATCACCTACAAGTCGGAGGCTGCCGTCAAAGAGGCC
>JALQUY010000008.1:10176-13541 GCA_023260615.1 Schleiferiaceae bacterium | reverse complement strand
AAAGGGCTTTATTCGGGCCGAAGTCATTGCATATCAAGACTATATCACCTACAAGTCGGAGGCTGCCGTCAAAGAGGCCGGCAAGATGCGCGTGGAAGGCAAGGAGTACCGCGTCAAAGACGGGGATGTCATGCACTTCCGCTTCAATGTGTAAAACCGCGCCAGTGCTGGGCTGGAATTGTTAAAAACTTCTCGCCAGAGTGGATTAAAAGGCAGGTTTTGGGCGGGTAAAAACGGGAAATGCTGTGTAGATTCGCACATTCCCCATGGCTGAAACGACCCAATATACCGAAGACAATATCCGGAGCCTTGAATGGCAGGAGCACATCCGCCTTCGTCCGGGCATGTACATTGGCAAATTAGGGGACGGATCCTCGGCGGATGACGGCATCTACATCCTGGTAAAGGAAGTCGTAGACAACTCGATTGACGAGTTTGTCATGGGCGGTGGCAAGCACATTGAAATAGACGTAAAAGAAGGCGTCGTTACGGTTCGCGACTACGGCCGAGGCATTCCCTTGGGCAAAGTGGTGGACGTCGTTTCCAAAATGAACACGGGCGCCAAGTACGATTCCAAGGCGTTTAAAAAGTCGGTGGGTTTGAACGGGGTAGGTACCAAGGCAGTCAATGCCTTGTCGTCCAACTTCTCCGTGCAAGCCTTCCGCGATGGTCAGACCAAGTNGGCGCAGTTTGAGCGCGGCGTGTTGAGCCAGGAGTCGGGGATTGAAGACAGTTCGGGCCGACGCGGTACCAAAGTGGTCTTCACGCCAGATCCCAGCATCTTTGTGAACTACCGTTTCCAAATGGAGTACCTGGAGCGCTTGGTGTGGAACTACGTCTACCTCAACCCCGGTTTGACGATCACGCTAAACGGGGAGAAGTACTTCTCGGAAAACGGTTTGAAGGACCTGCTAGCCAACAACCTGTCGGGCGAGGTGATGCACGAGATTGTGCACCTGCGCGGCGAGGACATTGAGGTCGCCTTGACCCATGCGGACCGCTCCCAGAGCGAGCAGTACTACAGCTTTGTCAATGGCCAGCACACGACGCAAGGCGGTACCCATCAGAGCGCCTTCCGCGAGGCCTTGGTCGCTACGATTCGCCAGTATTTCGGGAAGCAGTACGACGCGGCAGACATTCGCCAGAGCGTCATCGGCGCCATTTCCGTCAAGGTGATTGAGCCCGTTTTTGAGTCCCAGACAAAGACCAAGTTGGGCAGCAACGATATGGGTCCGGAGGGTCCTACGGTCCGAACCTTCATCGGCAACTTCCTCCAGACGGAACTGGACAACTTCTTGCACCGAAATCCCGAAGTCGCCGACGCCATCCAACGCAAAATTCTCCGCGCTGAGCGCGAGCGCAAGGAACTGTCCGGCATTCAAAAGCTCGCCCGCGAACGTGCCAAGAAGGCCAACCTGCACAACCGCAAGCTGCGGGATTGCAAGGTGCACTACAACGATATCAAGCACGAACGCCGCTTGGAGACCACGCTCTTCATCACGGAGGGCGATTCCGCATCGGGCTCCATCACGGCCTCGCGCGACGTACAAACCCAAGCTGTTTTCAGCTTGAAGGGCAAGCCCTTGAACTGTTTTGGCCTTACCAAAAAAGTGGTCTACGAAAACGAGGAATTCAACCTCCTCCAAGCCGCACTCAACATTGAAGACGGACTGGAAGAGCTCCGCTACAACAACGTGGTCATCGCCACGGATGCGGACGTAGACGGCATGCACATTCGCTTGCTCCTGATCACCTTCTTCCTCCAATTCTTCCCCGAGCTGGTGCGCGAAGGCCACCTCTACATTCTCCAAACGCCACTCTTCCGCGTACGCAACAAGCAGAAGACCATCTACTGCTACGACGAGAGCGAAAAGCAGAGCGCTATGGCGGAGTTGGGTGCAAAGCCGGAGATCACGCGATTCAAGGGTCTGGGGGAAATTTCTCCTGGCGAGTTCAAGCTCTTCATTGGCGATAATATTCGTTTAGAGCCCGTGATGCTGGGCAAAGAGCAAATCGATGCCCTCCTCGAGTACTACATGGGCAAGAACACGCCCGAGCGCCAAGAATTCATCATTGACCACCTCAAGGTGGAAAAAGACTTGATTGACCATGGATGAGCTGAATCCACAGGACCCCGAAGAAATCCTCCAGCCTGAGCAGGAGGAAGTTCTCGCCCAGGAGGAGGAGCGTCCGCAGGAGTCGCGCGTCCGAGGCATGTACCGCGAGTACTTCCTCGATTATGCCTCCTACGTCATCCTTGAGCGTGCCGTACCGGCCCTGCAAGACGGCTTGAAGCCCGTACAGCGCCGCTTGATGCATGCCCTGAAGGAAATGGACGATGGCCGCTTCCACAAGGTGGCCAACGTGATTGGCCAAACGATGAAGTACCACCCGCACGGCGACGCCTCCATCGGCGATGCGCTGGTGCAGTTGGGTCAGAAAAACCTGCTCATCGACACGCAGGGCAACTGGGGCAACATTTACACGGGCGATTCCGCTGCAGCCCCGCGTTACATCGAAGCGCGTTTGAGCAAGTTTGCCTTGGAGGTTTCCTTCAACGCGAAAATCACCGAATGGCAAGCCAGCTACGACGGCCGGGCCAAGGAGCCTGTGACGTTGCCCGTGAAGTTTCCTCTTCTCCTGGCCCAAGGCGTGGAGGGTATTGCGGTGGGTCTTTCGACCAAAGTGCTTCCGCACAACTTTATTGAGCTCATTGATGCCTCCATTGCGCACCTCCGAGGCCGCAAGGTGGAGATCTTCCCCGATTTTCCGACGGGAGGCATTGCGGATTTCTCGCAGTACAACGACGGCGAACGCGGCGGTCGCGTCCGTTGCCGTGCCAAGATTGCCGTAGACGACAAAAAGACGCTCGTCATCACGGAGATTCCGTTTGGAACGACTACGACCAGTGTCATTGACTCCATCATCAAAGCCAACGACAAGGGCAAGATCAAGATCAAGAAGATCGAGGACAACACGGCCGAGCACGTGGAGATTGTGCTGCATTTGGTACCCGGTATTTCGCCGGACCAAACGGTGGACGCCCTCTACGCTTTCACGGCCTGTGAAGTGTCGATTTCGCCCTTGTGCTGTGTGATTGAGGACGACAAACCGCTGTTCACCGGGGTGTCCAACCTGCTCAAGCGTTCCACGGAGCATACCCTGGACTTGCTGCGGGCCGAACTCAGCATTCAGCTAAACGAGCTGCAAGAGCAGTGGCACTTCGCCAGCTTGGAAAAGATCTTTATCGAGAACAAGATTTACCGCGACATCGAAGAGGCGGAGACCTGGGAGCAAGTGTTGGAAAACATTTGGGAAGGCTTAAAGCCCCATGTTGGCCATTTGCTGCGGGAAGTGACGGAAGA
>JALQUY010000008.1:3464-10077 GCA_023260615.1 Schleiferiaceae bacterium | reverse complement strand
CTGGGAGCAAGTGTTGGAAAACATTTGGGAAGGCTTAAAGCCCCATGTTGGCCATTTGCTGCGGGAAGTGACGGAAGACGATTTGGTCCGTTTGACGGAAATCAAGATCAAGCGCATTTCCAAATTTGACAGCGACAAAGCGGACGATCAGCTAGCCGCCCTCGAAGGCCGCATCGCCGAGGTGAAGCATCACCTCGATACCCTGGTAGAATATGCCGTGGAGTACTTCAAGAATTTGAAGAAAAAATACAGCGCGGGCCGCGAGCGCAAGACGGAAATCCGAAGCTTTGACACCGTTGTAGCCGCAAAAGTGGCCATTGCCAATGCCAAGCTCTACGTGAACCGCGAAGAAGGCTTCATGGGTACGGGCTTGAAGCGCGACGAGTACGTCTGCGATTGTTCGGACCTTGACGATATCCTGGTGATTCGCAAGGACGGCACGTTGATGGTGACCAAAGTGGACGCCAAGAAGTTTGTCGGCACGGATATTCTGTACCTCGGCGTGTACCAGAAAGGGGACGACCGAACGGTCTACAACCTCATCTACCGCGACGGTTCCAAGGGCGCAAGCTTTGTGAAGCGCTTTGCCATGACCGGTGTGACCCGCGACAAGGAATACGACTTGACACAGGGCACGAAGGGTTCGGAGATTTTGTACCTGTCCGTAAACCCCAACGGCGAAGCAGAAACAGTCACCGTTCACCTGCGCGCGGCTGCAAAAATCAAGAAGTTGAAGTGGGACCTGGACTTTGCCGAGCTCGCCGTGCGCGCTCGAAGCGCTCGTGGCAACACAGTGTCCAAGAATTCCATCAAACGCATTGAGCTGAAGTCGGAGGGTGTTTCCACCTTGGCGGCTCGTAAGCTCTGGTTTGATGACGCGGTGTTAAAGATCAACGACCAGGAGCGTGGCCGCTTGCTCGGCGCTTTCCGCGGGGAGGACCGCTTGCTGCAGCTCGATGCCAAAGGCCGCTACCGCATCTTTATCCCAGAGTTGGCCACCCATTTTGAAGAGGCACCCTACTTCTTAGCCAAATGGGAAGCCGAAAAGCCCTATGCCATCGTGTACTACGACGGAGAAAAGGACAAGCACATGGTTAAGCGCTGTGTGTTGGAACCTAAGAACGATCAGTGGGACTATTTGATTTCGGACCATGCGCAATCTGAAGTGCTGGTCATCAGTGCGGCCGATCAGGTGGATATCGAAGTGACCTTTAAAAAGGTGAAAGGCAAGGACAAGGATCCTGAAACCGTGAACCTTCAAGACTTCATTGCCGTGAAGGGCTGGAAAGCAGCCGGCAACCAGCTGACGACCTGGCCCGTCAAAGGGATCAATGTGCTCCGCGAAGAGAATGTAGCGGCACCCGTTGCAGACATGGAGGTAGCACGCGTGTCAGAAGAAGCTGCCGACTGGTCGGAACCTGAAGTGGCTGAGGACACAGCGCATACCGCTGTACCAAGCCCTGTATCGGACGTCCAACCCGTAGCACCTGCCGCCGAAGAAAAGTCGGCCCCAGAAAAACCGAGCATCACCTTAGAGGTGGTAGATTTGACTGCAAGTGAGCCTGCCGCTCCCCCCGCCGAGTCCTCGGAGGACGATTTGGATCAAGAGGAGGACGGTCAGTTCACATTAAAATTCTAAGTATGAAAAAGGCTCTTTTCGCTGCCGCGGTGCTGTGTGGATTCGCAGCGCTCGCCCAGCCTAGCAATGACAGTTTGAACATGCGCGCCTTGCTGCAGTATCCTGTTTCCCAGTGGGGCATCTCCGGAGCCGATCCGGATTGTGCGGACATCTGGGGCTATGCAGACAGCGCCTCTGGGACGGAATACGCCATCATTGGCAACCGCAAAGGCACCTTGGTGGTCGATGTCACCACGCCGTCTAGCCCGAGCAATGCGCTCTGGGTGCCAGGTACCAACAGCCTTTGGCGGGACATAAAGACCTGGGACCACTATGCCTATGTGGTGCACGATGTGCCCTCCGGTGCCAATCCTCCCTACAACGGCTTGCTCATCATCGACATGGATAGTTTGGCCCAGAACCGTTGGAAGTTCCTCAAGCTTCCCGTACCCCGCGCCAACGGGCAAGTCGATACGCTGGCTCGTGCGCACAACATCTTTGTCGACGAAAACGGCATTCTCTATGCCTTTGGCAGCAATGTGGGGGCAGGAGGGGCCATCCTGATCGATGTGGCTACGGATCCTTGGAACCCGGTAACGGTAGGCCTCTACGACGGGCACTACTTCCACGATGGGGTGGCTCGCAACGATACCTTGTACGGCGCAGGCTTGTACTCCGGCGTAGTGGTGGTGAATGTCGCCTTGAAGTCCAATCCCACGATGGTGACCAGTTGGGCGACCCCGAGCAATTTTGCCCACAATTGCTGGCTGAGCGACGATGGCAACACCCTTTACACCACGGATGAGGTGGCCAATGGCTATGTGACTTGCTACGATATTTCGGACTTGAGCAATGTGGACGAGCTCTGGCGCCATCAAGTGCAGCCCAACACTTCGCTCATCCCACACAATGCGCACGTGGCGGGCAATCACGTGGTCACGTCCTACTACACTTTTGGGGTCCATGCGCTGGATGTGGAATTCCCCGAATTGCCGGTTCTCGTAGGCTACTACGATACGTCACCCTTCACGGGTGGGGGCTACTTTGGCAACTGGGGAGCCTATCCCTTTCTTCCTAGCGGCCGAATTCTGGCCTCCGACATGGAACAGGGTCTCTTCGTCTTGGAACCTGAATACCCTGAAGTGAGCCGCCTTAAAGTGCAGCTGGGCCATATCAACTGGGCTGCAGGCTCAACGGTCACCTACGGCAACATTACCGCCAAGGATTTTGTGTATTGGAAGAACAGTGGAGACACCCTCTACGCGGACGCTGACGGGGTGGTCGTCTACAGCGCTGCGCAAGCGACCAATGATACTTTGATTTATCCTTTTGAATACCAGATGGGCATGTCCGGCGTGGGTCTCGGAGATGACAGTTTGTTCGTCAGCTTGGCTTCCGGACTCTATCCCCACGATACCTTGATTGGATCCTGGTCATGGTCGGTGGATGAGAAGGACCCAGCTCCCTTCAAAGTGAATACCGGTGAAGATCACTGGACCTTGGTATGTGGGGAGGTACAATTCCCCAACTTGGTTCTTGGCCTTTACAGTCTAGACGGCAAAGAGATCTGGAGTGAGGCCTGGACGCGAAACCGTAGCTATTCGATTCCCTTCCCAGAAGCCAAGGGGCTCTATGTCTTGAGCTTCCGCAGCCTGGATGGACACGAGGGGGCTATTCGTGTGCTGCGCCCCTAGTCTTGAACGTATAGATTTGAAAAAGCCCGGCATCGCCGGGCTTTTTATTTAAGGTAGGACACGCACGTAGTACAGGACTTGCCCCGTTTGTTGAAATCCCTCTTCGATATTCAAGGTGATTTTTAGATGGTTCCGGAGCCATTCGGGATAGTTGGGTACTTCCAAGGGACGAATAAAGGAGATGTAAGATTTATCAATCACTTGGGAGAGTGCAGGCATCCAGCTTGCGAAATCTACCAGCAGGCCCCAGACGAAGAACGGAATTTCAATGTCCCGACGGTTCCAGCTTTGCGTGGCCAGATCGACACTGCCCATGGCCATCCCTCCAAGAGGGAGACCAAAGACGCGATTTTCAAAGGCGATGGATTGCACATAGACGCCTTTTTTTCCATCGGTGTAGTCGATGTATCGAACCAGCAGGAGTTCGTCGTTTCCCTTGTAGAAGTGGGTTTCTTTTTTTCGAAAGCGCGAGGATAGGTCTTTGCCTGTCTTGGCGTGAAACACTTCGTAGCGGATGTCCGCCACCTTGTCCGATTGCTCCGGGATGTAGTAGCGCTTTCTGAATTTGGGCTTGACTTCTCGCCAATCCTTCGCGAAATAGACCGAGCATGATGCTAACGAAGAAGCCAGAAGGGCGAGCCAAAGCAAGCGCGTGGCGCCGCGTAAAAAGTGTACTTTCATCTCCATGAAAATAGGGAGATTTCATAGCATTCTGATAGGGGCTTTTCTGCTGGGCAGCCTAGTCTTGAAGGGCCAACAACCGAGCTTAACAATTCCTTTTCAATACGCCAATGGCACGTTTGATACCGTGCACGCCTTTTACGGGAATGATCCGAAGCTCTGCCCACCCATACAGCTTATTTATACGCACATGCACTTGGGATTGCCCTCAAAAACGTGGGGTCCGGGCACTGGGGGATTCTATGTGACGGCTTTGAAGCTTCATTCAGATATGAAGTTTCGATTTCTCGATGTGGATTTAGGGGCGGTGCCTGGGCCTGGATATTTTGCCTACCAGCTGGGCCTTACCTATGAATCCCATCGTCCGAACACTGTACGGACCGTCAAGCGCTCCGGTCCCCTGGAGGTCGTGGCGCACGCCGGAGGTCCCCAAGGGGCCATTTTTTCCGGGGAAGCTGTGCGAATGCCATTTACCACCCAAAAGGTGAATGCGAAGTATTGGGGTCTGAAACGGGAGATGCTGAGCGTAGACTATGGCGTAGTCTACCATGCGGCCTTGTTGGGCAAGTCGTGGAGCAGCTATTCGACCGTCATGACCTTTCAATCGAGTGACGCTAAAACCATTCGCAGTGTGGATATGGTTCGGTATAAAACGGCAGTGATCCTGCCCTTCTTTTCCTATGGACCCGCCCTTCAGCCGACAACCACTACAAGTCCCTTCATTGGAGCCACCTTTGAAGCGAGTACCCATCAAACGGTTTCCATTGTGAACCCCTACGCTCCTGCCTTGCGCCGGTTGGAACAGCAGGGATTCATGAACATCGGCTTGACGATGCATCCGATTCTCGTCAACAATCGTCCAGTCTTCACGATTGATTTTGGAGGCGGGGCCAAGCTCTGGAGCATCGGCCTGCATCAGTTTGGCCGTGAAACGGTGCGATTAGGGGAGCGCTACTACCAGAAGAAAGTTCAGACGTTTGACCTTCCTTTCTGATTGGATGAGCACACCAAAACGGGCTCCGGATAGACCCTAGAAATTCGGCTTAAACAAGTAGCGGCTGTAGAAGTCGTCGATGGCTTGAATGGCCTCTTCGGGGCTGTCCACCAGCTTCATGAGGTTCATGTCGCCGTCGCTGATGAGGTGGTTGCCTCCAAGCGTGCTTTCCATCCAATCCATGAGGCCTTGCCAATAGTCTTTGCCGACCAGTACGACAGGGAACTTTCCAATCTTCTTGGTTTGGATCAAGGTGATGGCTTCAAACATCTCGTCCAAGGTGCCAAAGCCGCCGGGCATCACGACAAAGCCCTGAGAGTACTTGACAAACATGACTTTACGCACAAAGAAGTAGTCAAAGTCCACGCTTTTGTCCAAGTCGATAAAGTCATTGGGCTTTTGCTCGTGGGGTAGTTCAATATTGAGGCCCACGGAAGGCGCGCCGACTTCCATGGCGCCGCGGTTGGCGGCTTCCATGATGCCTGGCCCACCGCCACTGATGATGCCGTAGCCTTTTTTGCCTAGGCCTTCTGCAATGCGTTGAGCGTCTTGGTACCAGGCGTCGTCTTCTTTGAGGCGGGCAGAGCCAAAAATGCTGACGCAGGGTCCGATGCGGGACAGGCGTTCGTAGCCTTCCACGAATTCGGACATAATCTTAAAAATGGCCCAAGAATCGTTGGTGCGCTGTTCGTTCCAAGACTTGCGCTTGAAGGCCTTGGAGATGGGTTCGTTGGAATTTGTTGCCATAACGGTAGGGTGTGATAGTCTTGAAGGTAGCGCTTTTTAAGCACCTTCTCACTTGGTTAAACGCTTATAGACGCTTAATTCTTGCCTACCTGCAGGGCGCGTGCCAAGAAAGGTGCTGTTAGGCTGTCGGGGTGGACGGCCACTTCTTCCGGGGTACCAGCTGTTACGAGAGTTCCGCCAGCCTTGCCGCCTTCGGGGCCCATGTCCACGATGTAGTCGGCCTGTGCGATGACGTCCAAATTGTGCTCAATGATGAGGGCCGTGTTGCCTTTGGATACGAGGCGCTGAATGACCTTCATCAGGATGCGGATGTCTTCAAAATGCAGACCCGTGGTGGGCTCGTCGAGGATGTAGAGCGTTCGGCCCGTATCGCGCTTGCAAAGCTCCGTGGCCAGCTTGATGCGCTGCGCCTCACCGCCCGAAAGGGTTGTCGACGGCTGCCCTAAAGTAATGTAGCCCAAACCGACCTCCACGAGGGTCTTCAGCACCTTCTTGATCTTGGGGACGGCTTCAAAAAAGGTCAAGGCATCTTCGATCGGAAGGTTCAAAACATCCGAAATGCTCTTGCCCTTGTAGCGAACTTCCAGGGTTTCTCGGTTGAAGCGCTTGCCTTGGCACGTTTCGCAGGGGACGTAGACATCGGGCAAGAAGTTCATTTCCACGACACGCATGCCGCCGCCTTGACAGGTCTCGCAGCGCCCGCCCTTTACATTGAACGAGAAGCGACCGGGGGCATAGCCGCGGACTTTGGCTTCCGGCAGGTCCGAAAACAATTTCCGAATGTCGTTAAAGACGTTGGTGTAGGTGGCAGGATTGGAGCGGGGCGTTCGGCCAATGGGGCTTTGGTCCACATCAATCACTTTGTCAATGTGCTCCATT
>JALQUY010000008.1:0-3366 GCA_023260615.1 Schleiferiaceae bacterium | reverse complement strand
GTAGGTGGCAGGATTGGAGCGGGGCGTTCGGCCAATGGGGCTTTGGTCCACATCAATCACTTTGTCAATGTGCTCCATGCCTTCCAAAGCTTCGTGCGCGGCCGGCTTCGTCAACAACCCGTGCAAGGGGCCCGCAAGAGCGGGGTAGAGGGTGTGGTTAACCAGGGTCGACTTGCCGGAACCGGAAACCCCCGACACCACGGTCAGCGTGCCCAGGGGCACCTCTAGGGTCACATTTTTGAGGTTGTTGCCGGTAGCGCCGATGAGGCGAAGGAACTGGCCGTTGCCGGGACGACGCACCTCGGGCAGGGGCATTCGGAGCTCTCCGCGCAGGTACTGACCCGTCAAGCTATCGGAGGCGGCCACCCCCTCAAAGTCGCCTTGAGCCACCACACGTCCGCCGTGCAGGCCGGCGCGAGGCCCCAAATCCACAATGTGGTTGGCCGCGCGCATCATATCCTCGTCGTGTTCCACGACGATGACCGAGTTGCCCAAGTCCCGCAACCGTTCCAAACTCTGAATCAAGCGCATATTGTCGCGCTGGTGCAAGCCAATGCTGGGCTCGTCCAAAATGTAGAGGACATTTACGAGCTGAGAGCCAATCTGCGTAGCCAAGCGAATCCGCTGCGCCTCGCCGCCACTCAAGCTGCGTGCGCTTCGGTTGAGGCTGAGGTAGTGCAAGCCGACGTCCACCAGGAAGCCCAGACGGGTTTGGAGTTCTTTGACAATTTCGCCCCCAATGCGCGCTTGGGATTCCTTGAGCTGGGGCAGGAGGGCCTCCAGCCAGGCGGCCAATTCGCCGATGCCCATTTGGGCCAAATCGGCAATGCTCTTCTCCAAAATGCGGAAGTGCAGCGATTCCTTCTTCAGGCGCTGGCCCTCGCAGGAAGGGCAAACGCGCTCCACCATAAAGTCGTCGGCCCAGCGCTGCAAACTCTTGCTGTTGCTGTCGTTCTTTTGGCTTTCGATGAAGGCGACGAGTCCCTCGTATTGGATGTTGATCTTCCGAGTGACCCCCACGGTTTTGTTGTCGGAGGTGAAGCTTTCGGTATGGCCCTCCAAGATGGCGGTCCGTCCTTCCTCGGGAATTTTTTCCCAAGGGGTGTGCAAATCAAAGCCAAAGCGAATGCCCAAATACTCCATCTGCTGGAAAATCCAGGACCGGCGGTAGGTTCCCAAGGGCGCCAAAGCCCCATCGTGGAGGGTGAATTTGGGGTTCGTGATGACTTTGTCCAGGTCGACCACGTGCACATGCCCCAAACCGCCACACTGCGGGCAAGCGCCTTTCGGGGAATTGAAGCTAAAGGTGTTGGGTTCCGGCTCCGGATAGGAAACGCCGGTGGTGGGGCACATGAGGTTGCGGCTAAAATGAACGACCTGCGTGCTGTCGTAATCGGCCACCATGAGGTTGCCTTTGCCCAGGCGCATCGCGGTCAAAATGCTCTTTTTAATGCGCTCTTCGCTCTCCGGTTCGGCCACGAGGCGGTCAATCACAATTTCAATATCGTGCGTCTTGTACCGGTCCAAACGTATACCCCGCGTGATGTCCATCCATTCGCCGTTCACGCGCGCCTTCAAGTAGCCTTGCTTGGCCATGGACTCAAAGAGTTCGCGGTAATGCCCCTTTCGGGCCCGCACGACGGGGGCGAGCAGGGCGATGCGCTTTCCGGCGAAACGCTCCAGAATTTGCGCCCGAATCTCATCGTCCGTGTAGCTGACCATGGGCTCGTTGGTCGCCAGCGAGTAGGCCGTCGCGGTGCGCGCAAAGAGCAAGCGCAAGAAGTCGTAGACCTCTGTGACGGTGCCGACTGTGGATCGGGGATTTCGGTTGGTGGTCTTCTGCTCAATGGCAATGACCGGGCTCAGCCCTTCAATGCTGTCAACATCAGGGCGCTCCATGGTACCCAAAAACTGACGGGCATAGCTGGAAAAGGTCTCCATGTAGCGGCGCTGACCCTCCGCATACAGGGTGTCAAAGGCCAGCGACGACTTTCCGGAACCACTCAAACCCGTGATGACCACCAGGGCCTCACGGGGCAAGGTGACATCCACATCGTGCAAGTTGTGCTCGCGGGCACCGAGTATTTTGATTTCTCCAGCCATGGTCGCTTAACGTGCGGATGAGGTCGATGGTTTTGCCTCAGCGGGGTGCCAAGCGGGGACAGCGGTGTGCGGGACGGCAATCCAAAGGGTGTCGCCTTGCAAATCACTCAGGGAGGCTTCTCGGAGCCAAGGGTTGTGACGCTTGAGCTCGTTGTAGCTCCAGCCATAGGCATGGGCCCATTCGCCCCAGCTCGCCACGGCGCTGTCAACGGCTACGAGTCGGTCTTCCCAAGGCGCATCGTAGTCCTCAGGCGCGAGGTCAAAGCCGTAGGCCCGGGGCTGCTTCATAATGCACTTGAGGGCCAAAATGCGGAACACATAGCGCTTGGTCTCTTCGTTCAGGAGCAAGTCGTAGTACTGGGTTTCCGCCTGGCGGTCCATTTGGCGTTGCAGTCCGTTCATGCCCATGTTGTAAGAGGCTGCGGCCAAGGTCCAGGACCCAAAGCGCGCTTTGGCCGCCTTTAAGTAGGCAGCCGCGGCACGGGTGCTCTTCTCCACGTGGTAGCGTTCGTCAATTTCATCGTTCACGGTCAGACCTAAGTCTTTGGCGGTCCCGGGCATCAACTGCCAGAAGCCGGCGGCTCCCGCGGGGGAGACGACAGGGGCCAAACCACTTTCAATCACGGCGAGGTACAGAAAGTCCTGTGGTACGCCTTCTTCCTTCAGGATGCGCTGCATCACTGGGAAGTAGCGGCTACTCCGCTTCAGAAGCTGCAGGGTATTGCTGTGCCAGTAGGTGTTGGTCAGGAGCTCCTTGGTCAGACGTTCTTGGGCGTCTTCGCTGTGCAAGGGAACGGCTTCACCGGCCAAATCCAATTGCTCCGGCAGGGGGACCAGGCGGGTGTGGTTGTGTTCGGACAGAAAGTGCAAGCGCTCGCTCAGGGTGTTCGGATCGGGAATGCCCCAAAGGCCGACCAGGAGGATTCCTGCGAGGAAGAGGGTAAGGGTGCTGCGTTTCATGCGGTTTGAAATTCGGGACCCGTAAAGGGCGTTTCAAACGACGCAAAGGCCATGCCTTTTTCGTCCTTGGCGGACAGCTGCAGCTCCGACGCGCTCAGACCGGTAGCGCCCAGCCAATCAATGCCCAAATCCACATCGTTGTAGGCGATGCATCCTTCCGCCTCCGGTGCATACACTTCGCTGCAACGGTACTGGAAAATGGTCTCGTCCTCCAAGGTGGCAAAACCATGCCCAAAGCCGGCAGGGATCAGCAAGCGACGCTTGTTGGTGGCGCTCAATAAGGCGCCGTAGGTCTTTCCGTAG
>JALQUY010000089.1 GCA_023260615.1 Schleiferiaceae bacterium | reverse complement strand
GGAATCCGCTCAACGACCGCTCAGGATGGAGGCGATATCGGGTCTAAAATAGTTGGGTCCTTTCATAACCTTGCCATCTTCGCGGTAGATGGGCTGGCCATCCTCTCCCAACTTACTCATGTTGCTTCGCTGAATTTCCCGGAAGACCTCTTCAATTTTCCCCTGCATACCATGGGTGATCAGCGTCCCGCACAAGATGTAGAGCATATCGCCCAAGGCGTCCGCCACTTCCACCAAGTTGCCTGCTAGGGCCGCCTCCAAATATTCATCGTTCTCCTCCGCCATGAGTCGGTGGCGCAGGTGCATGAGGGATTCGTCGATAGTTACGGTGGGTTCCGAATGGTGCGGAATGCGGTAAACTTCATGGAATTTGGTCACGGCGGCAATTTGTTCCTGCATGGCGGCTATTTTTGTCACAAATTACATCCCTTGGAAAACATAACCACAGGTCATTGGATTTTTGCCGGGTTTTTCACCGTGGCATTTTTAGGCTTTCTCTTCTGGAGTTACCGGAAGGATGCTAAAACCCATGACATCCATTACGGAAGCAACCTTAAACTCATTTTGGCTGGGGTTGTTGTACTTTTTGTCATCTATATTTTTAAACGCTTATGACCATGCGCAGTATTTCCCCATTCTTGGCCACCGCTGGCCTTCTTGCTCTTGCACTCTTGACGCGCTTTCTCCCTCACTTCCCCAACTTCACGGCCATTGGCGCAGTAGCTCTGGTAGGAGGTTTTTGGAGTAAAGGCCGACCCGCTGCGATGCTCTTGCCATTGGTATTGCTTTTCACCAGTGATCTTCTCCTGAACAACGTGGTATACAGCTCCGCGACCGAAGGTTTCACCTGGGGCTATCCGGGCATGGTTTGGGTCTACGGTGGGCATATTGCCATGGTTCTTTGGGGACAGAAAGCGCGCCAAATGGACGGCCTCGTAGGAGCCGGTCATGCCGTGGTCGCCAATCTTTTGTTCTTTGCACTTTCCAATGTGGGCTTTTGGTATGGGAATCCTGCCCTACCACAAACCGGTGCAGGGTTGTTTACAGCGTACGTAGAAGCCATCCCATTCTTTGTTTCCGCGACAGCAGGGACACTCGTATATGGTGGCCTACTGCAATGGGCCTACGCGAAGCGCAGCGTACTGGGTTTGGCCTAATGCCATAGCTAGGATATCCAACAAAAAAGCCGGGCTCTCACCCGGCTTTCTTTTTTATAGACCATACTGGAGTCGCACCTGGAGGTAGCGTCCGGGCATTGGATAGCCGGGTTGAAAGAGGATGGTTTGATTCAAGAGGTTTTCCACCGAAATCTGCGCCTTGAGGACATCCGTAAGGCGTCGGGCATACTGCAAGCCCATCGAAGACTGCCCTGCGAGGTAGGCCTCAGGTCCAGATCCTGGCGCAACCCAATATGTGGGAACAGCCGTTTGACCCGTCCAAGTGGCACCCCACTCCCCTTTGCCCCAACGTCGAGCCACCGAAACGTTGCCCAGCCACGGAGCCACATAGGGAGCCAAGTTCCCCTCCGCATCGGTAACGCGTACGTAGCGAACGTTGGCATCCAAGGTCCAACTGCCTGGAGCGAAGTGACCCGCCAGTTTGGCCCCTTGACGGTCCCACGAACTCTGATTCACTGGGCGCCAGTTACCGAAGTCATCTGGAAGCCAAACGATGGCCTGCTGGAGCTGGGTGCTAAAGATCTGCGCATCCACATAGCCCTGAGCAAAGGACTTTCGTACGCCCCCTTGGGCTTCCCAGCCACGTTCGGGATCCAAGTCTGGATTGCCAAAGCCCGTCCAAAACAAGTCGTTCATGGTTGGAAAGCGGAACATTTGGCGAAGCTGGCCCGTCACGGTCCAGGTTTTTACCTTTTTCTCCCAAAGCATCTGTGGAGCAAGGGGACTTTTCTTGCGGCCCCAGGTCGACCATTTAGCCCCCAGCGTGAATTTTCCCAAGCGCGTTACTGGGGACTCTGCCAAGAGGTTGAGCGTGACGTAATCGATGGTCACATCTGGCTTGTATACCCCGTTCATGCGGTTAACGCCCACGGTTTCCTCGTTGTACAGCTTCCACTTCTTCCAATGCGTGCCTGTGTAGAAGCGCAGGAAGGCCCCCTGGCTCGCATTCGTGTCGGAATACCAGGGCCCTTGGTAGTACTGGTTTTGGCTCCAGAGGACCTGCTCCGTGCGGAAGTGCAAATCCTCAAAGTGGTAGGATTGAAAGGTGCTCACTTGGGCGCGCAGGTCCTGCTGACGCGCAGGAATGTCTTCAAAGTCAAAAGTGGACGCAGGTAGACCACGGTCCGCAGAAACGACGTATCCCGTACCTCCTGTGCTCCAGCGTCCCCCAGCATAGTTTCGCTGATGCGTTAAAAAGAGTTCGTGGCGGCTGCCATCTGCTCCATTTCGACGCAAATCGGTGTCACCATACCGGTAATCGTTTTTCCAGGCTTCCGTACCTCCGCCGATTCGAACCGAAGCATCCGAACGATCCGAAAGCGTCCAAATACCGCCCAGGCCTGCACCTTTCAAGCTGCTGCCTTTGAGTTCAAGGACATCTTCAGATTGCCCACGTACATCTAAAAGTTCCCCGAGTGCTTGACCACTCTGGTACTGGGAAGCCAAGGGGCTCCCCCAGCTCCGTTGCTGTCCCCACTGGGGCAGTAGGGAAAAGTCTGCGACCCCAAGGTCCGGGGTCAACAAGGGAAGACCCTCCCAGGATCCCTGAATGTACGCACTAGGATATCCGTCGCGGCTTAGGAGCAGGGAGGCTCCAGGGGACGTCATTCGAATGTCCGCACCGCTTGCCCACAAGCCGGAAGCATCGGGTTGAGAAACCCATGCGCTTGTGGATGGGGTTTGACTCCAAACAGGGACTGTTGAAAGTTGAAGGGTGCTGTCGGGGGTCTGGGCATAACTAGCCACAGCACCCAAGCTCAGTCCACACAGGACTGCAATGGGGAGTGTTTTCATATCGCTTCAGCGCTAGGCCCGGCACTGACGGGGGTATAGAACTTGGCAGGTCTTCTGGCTTCCTTTCGATTTGTGGCCTTCCCAGACGATCCAGTGGCATAAACACAAAGCGATTCAAACAGGTTACAGCTGCGGGTACAGCTCCGGTATTTCACCGGATTCCCTTTTAAGCTCACAGGGTGAGCACGCAAGAACAGATCAAAGTTAGAGAAAAAGGCGTCGTGCGGCGTTGTGCGCCGCTTCCAGAGCCAAAGGCGAAACGCCCATGGGGATGCGTTCGGAAAGTGCGTAGGTTAAAAGACTCTCGCTAGGCAAGTTGCCACAGAGTTCATCTTGGGCCATGGGGCACCCACCAAAGCCAAGTAAAGCCGAGTCAAAACGTCTGACGCCTGCCTTCCACCCCGCCTGGACGAGTCCGGAGCGAAGAGAGTAACCGGTCGGAACGTGCAAATGCAATCCAATTTGGGCATGCGGGGCGGCAGTGCGCGTACAGGACACCAAGGATGCAATCGTCTCCGGACGTGCCATTGCTACCGTGTCGCTCAAGGAAATGGCCTCAGGTGCAACAGATTCTTGGATACGTGCTACCCAGTCGGCGACGTCCTGTTCAGAATAGGTTTCTCCGTAGGGATTTCCAAAGGCCATGCTCACATAAACTACCAGACCCTTGCCCGACGCACGAAGGACCTGGGCGTGTTCTTGAAGTTCGGTCAAGGCTTGTTCGCGCGTTCGGTTGGTATTGCGCACTTGGAACTCTTCGGAGGCAGAAAATGGAAATCCGACGACATCGACCGCGGGATGTTGTGCAGCAAGCGCCACCCCTTTCGCATTAGCGGCAATCACGAGGAAGCGATTGGTGCCTTTAAAGGGGGTCAACGCATCTAAAACTGCGGAGGTGTCTGCCATTTGGGGAATGGACTTAGGAGACACAAAGCTTCCGATGTCCAAGGTGTCAAACCCTACAGTGAGCAAATGCTTGAGGTAGTCCACCTTGTCCTCGGTGGAAAACACGGTAGAATAGCCTTGCATGGCATCCCGGGGGCACTCGACCCAAATCAGCCGTTCTTCCATGAAGCTTGGAGCTGTTTAACCATCGAGGGGCCTTGGTAGACAAAGCCGGTGTAGACCTGCACCAGGTCCGCTCCAGCATTTCGCTTGTCCGTGACATCTTGCGCGGTGAATACCCCACCCACACCGATGATGGTAAGATGATCGCCCACTGCTTCCTTTACCCAGCCGATGACTTCGGTGCTCTTTTGGGTAAGTGGACGTCCGGATAAGCCGCCTGCACCAATGGCGGCGATTCGCTCCTGAGACGTATTGGGGGCGTTTCGACCGATGGTGGTATTGGTGGCGATAATGCCTTGGAAGCCGGATTCCGCGGCGAGGCGGGCCATGTTTTGAACTTCTTCCTGGGTCAAGTCTGGGGCGATTTTTACCGCGAGTGGCTTGGCGCCTAAGCGCTTGTTTTCGGTGGCCACCGCTTCCAATAAGGACTTGAGGGCAGCTTCGTGTTGTAAGTCTCTCAGTCCTGGGGTATTTGGCGATGAGATATTGACCGTAAAGTAATCGACGTGCGTGTGGAGCGCTTGCATGGCCAACAGGTAGTCTTCGTGCGCCTGTTCGTTGGGGGTATCCTTGTTCTTGCCAATGTTTCCGCCGACAATTTTCCAGCGATGGCTTCGCTGGGCCAAACGCAAGGCGGCATTCTCCGCTCCTCGGTTGTTAAAGCCCATGCGGTTAATGATGGCTTGATCCTCGGGGAGTCTGAATAAGCGTGGCTGTGGGTTTCCAGGCTGTGGGCGCGGCGTAAGGGTGCCAATCTCCACATGGCTAAAGCCCAAGGCAAAGAAGCCTTCCATAGCCTCTGCGTTCTTGTCGAGTCCGGCTGCAAGGCCTACGGGATGTTCGAAGGTGAGGCCCATCGCGTTCACCGGTTTTGGAGCAATGTTCCCCACAAAGCTGCGCAAGAGGCTACGGCCCAATGCCGTAGATTGAAGCATGCGCATTTGCGCCATGGTGAGGTTGTGTGCGCGTTCGGCCGGAAGGCGAAACAACAAGGGGCGGAGAAGCGATGAATACAGCATGGATACACAAAGTTAGGGTTAGATTTGCAGCGTGAACCCTACGATTCAAAACCGACAGGCCCGTTTTGCCTACCATTTGGACGATTTCTTTACCGCCGGCCTGCAATTGTATGGCACGGAGGTCAAGTCTTTGCGGGAAGGCAAGGCCAACCTTTCGGATAGTTACTGTTATCTAAACGAACGCGGGGAACTCTATATCAAGAATTTGCACATTGCGGAGTTCAGGCTTGGCACCTACTCCAACCACCTCCCTTTGCGCGAACGCAAATTGTTGCTCAAGAAGAATGAACTGGCAAAAATCCAGAAGGCCTTGAAGGATGTCGGCACGACCATCGTGCCGCTCAAGTTGTTCTTTAGCCCTCGGGGCTGGGCCAAGTTGGAGATTGCCACGGCAAAGGGCAAGAAATTACACGATAAGCGCGCGGCGTTGAAGGAGCGGGATATTGACCGCGATACCAAGCGCGAAATCTAGTTCAACGCTGGGTGTCCACGTCTTTCAGCATGGGCACGAACCGGAAGTTTCCAAGGGCCTCTGAGAGGGTTTCACCGGCTTCATTTCTCCATATGGCGTGCATGAGCTGATCGTCCCCTACATCGCCCACGGGCACGATGAGACGCCCCCCGGGTCGGAGTTGGTCGATGAGCGCTTCGGGCAATTCAGGCGCAGCAGCCGTAACGAGAATGCCATCAAAGGGGGCAAACGCAGGTAAGCCCTTGTAGCCATCCCCAAACTTCTGTGTAACGCGGTATCCCAGGCTGCTCAGCAAAGGACGCGAAAAGTCAAAGAGTTCCTTTTGGCGCTCAATGGTAAAGACTTTGTAGCCCATTTCCGCGAGCACTGCCGCCTGATAGCCCGAACCTGTCCCGATTTCCAGCACTTTGCTCCCAGCAGGAAGTTGCAGGGCCTCGGTTTGAAAGGCAACGGTATACGGCTGTGAAATGGTTTGCTGAGCGCGTATCGGGAAAGCCGCATCCCGATAGGCAAATTGCTCAAAGGAAGAATCTAAAAACAAATGGCGGGGTACCCGTGAAAGTGCCGAAAGAACCGTTTCGTCTTTAATGCCGCGCTCCCGGAGCTGTTCCACGAGCTGCATGCGTTGGCCTTGGTGCTTGGGACTGTCGCTTCGCATAGAGGGCCGCAAATTACAAAGCCCTTGCTGCTCTACCTTTGCAGCATGCAGGAAAGTTATGCACGACAGGCCCTATCAGGCCTCTTTCTCCTTCTGGCCCTGGCCGCTTGTGATACCCGCAGCATTGAAGAGCCCGCTTACCTGCACGTAGAGGCTTTGGCCCTAGCGGCAGACCCGGGTGCCACCTATGGCAATACGAGTTCCAAAATCACAACGGCTTGGATTGAAGTGGATGGCGTGAATTTGGGGGCTCACCACCTTCCTGTGACTCTGCCCGTATTGATCGATGCAGAAGGTCCCGCTGAGGTCGTCCTCTATCCGGGAATTAACATCAACGGCATTTCTAGCTTTCGCGGGATTTACACGTTCTACACCGACTACCATGCCACGGTGAATTTACAGCGCGGCAAAAC
>JALQUY010000088.1 GCA_023260615.1 Schleiferiaceae bacterium | reverse complement strand
AATTCTTCTGCAAATCCGTCAAGAACTGGCGAAGGTGGAGTTTTTCGCCCGCGCCCACGACCAAATCCACGCCTTCCATGGCGGCAATTTCAGAGGGGCGGAGCTGAGCATAGCAGCCGGTCACGACGACAAAACTCTCGGGATTTGCGCGAAGGGCCTTCCGAACCACACTGCGGCATTCCGTATCCGCTTGCTGCGTGACCGAACAGGTGTTGATAATGACCACATCCGCTCCCGTTTTTAGGTCGACGACGGACATGCCCGCGGCTTGGAGGTCCCGGGAAATCGTGCTGGATTCCGCAAAGTTGAGCTTGCAGCCAAGCGTGTGAAAAGAAACCGTTTTTCCAGAGAGGCTCATCGCGCGAATTTACGGCTTTTCCTTGGTGCTATCTTTGGAGAATGAAGGCAAAATTCTCAAGCCAACGGCTGTTTCGCTGGGGCTTCCTCGGAAGCATCTTCCTGGGGGCGTCCTTGGGTTGTTCAGGCCCGTCCGAATCTTCTGACGGCCTTGTCTTCCGCTACAACGAACCCACCTCCCTGAGTTCGCTCGATCCGGCCTTTGCCCGCGACCAAGGTCATACTTGGGTAGCCAAGCAGCTCTTTTCGACCTTAGTGGACACGGATTCCGCCCTGCAGATTCAACCGAATCTGGCGCTATCCTGGTCCACCGACGCGAGTGGCATGCACTGGGAGTTCGCGCTGCGCCGCGGTGTCTACTTCCACGACGACGCCTGCTTCCCCGGGGGAAAGGGGCGCCAGTTATGGGCGCAAGACGTGGTCTACAGCCTCCAGCGTTTGTTGGATCCCCAAACCGCTTCACCGGGCGCGTGGGTCTTGGAAAATGTCGCCAAGGTCTCGGTCCTGGATTCTTTCACGCTAGCCATCGACCTAAAGGCTTTTGATCCGGCCTTGCTGGGCCGCCTGGCCATGCCCTACTGTGGCATCGTGCCGGTTGAGGCTTTGGAAGCCTATGGGACGGGATTTTCCGAACACCCCGTGGGCTCCGGACCTTTCCGCTTCCAGGCGTGGGCGCGCCAAGAAAAATTGGTGCTGCGCCGCCACCCGAACTACTACGAATTCGACGCCCAAGGCCAGCGCTTGCCCTATGTGGAGGCTGTGGCTATTCGCTTCATCCCGGATCGACAAGCGGCCTTCTTGGAGTTTTTAAAAGGCGAACTGGACCTAGTTAGCGGGGTGGATCCCTCCTACAAGGACCAGCTCTTTGATGCACAAGGCGGACTGAAGGCTCGGTGGGCGGGTGAACTCACCTTGCAGAAGAGCCCCTTCCTGAACACAGAGTTTATTGGCATTCGGGCTCAACAGCCGGACCCGGATTACTTGGGGGATGTGCGCATTCGGCAGGCCTTGAACTGGGCCCTGGACCGTGCGTCTATGATGCGCTACCTGAAGAACAACATCGGCATTCCTGCCTACGGCGCACTATTGCCCGCGGGCTTGGCGGGGCACCGAAGCCCGGAGGACTGGAGGCAGGAGGGCTTTGACCCCTGGTTCTACGACCTGGAACGGGCTAAGGCTTTGGTGCGCGAAACGGGCGTGCTTGAACGTGCAGACCTTGCCCCCATCGTCCTTTCCACTACGGCGAGTTACCGCGATATCAGCGAGTATGTGCAAAGTGCCTGGTCCAAATTGGGCTTCCCCGTTCAGGTGAACGTCATGCCCTCGGCGGCCTTCCGCGAAGACAAATCCGCCGGCCGCTTGTCCGTCTACCGAGCCAGTTGGATTGCCGACTACCCGGACGCTTCCAACTACCTCATGCTCTTTGAATCCGCCTATGCGGCACCCAACGGGCCCAATGCGGCGCAAGTGCGTGACGCCGACTACGATGCGCTGGCCTTGACCGCCCGACAGGCGGTAGCGGCAGACGAGCGCGCGGCGGCAGCCCGCGCGGCAGATGCGTGGTTGAAGCGGGAGGTGCCCCTAGTGCCGCTGTTTTACGATGAAAGCGTTCGGGTCTTTCGCCAGGAATGGGAGGGACTCCCCAGTCATCCCATGAATGTGCTGGACCTGCGGCGCGTTACTCGGCGTTCGGTACGTTAAAGGCGAGATTGACCCAAAGCGGGTGGTGGTCGCTATCGGCTTGTTCAACTCGCTTGAGGCCCTTCGCTTGGAGGGAGGCATCGTGCAGGATCCAATCGATGCGCAAGGGGATGCCCCAAAGCCCGCGGTAGGTCGATCCAAATCCCTTGCCCATTTCTTCGAAGGAATCCTTCCAGCCGCGGAGGCGGTAGGCGGTATTGCTTGTCGGAGAATCGTTGAAGTCGCCCAGCCAGATCAGGGGAGGCTGTCCGTCTGTGCTCGCCCAGGTTAGGAGCTGATCCACCTGCTGCGCCCGAATTTTTGCCGTACGCGTCAACTTATTGGCGGAGCTTAATACCGAGGTGGAAATGCCCGCCGAATCGGTTTCCGCCTCTGCTTCGCGGGTAACGAAGGTGGTGGTGACCAAGTGAACATTGACTACCCGAACGAGGCCATTTGGGGTTTGGATGTCCGCCCAAACAAAGCCGCGGTGTCCGGGATAGCTGGCGTCAAAGGGCTCAAAATTCCACTGTTTGATGGGGTATTGGGAGAAAATGAGCAAACCTTGGTCTTCGTGGGGCGTAGCAAAGGGATACCACGCTTGTAGGCTGCGTTGAGGCCCTGAATTCAACCGGTTTTCCTGAATAGCTAATATGTCCGCGTGGAGGTCCAAAGCGGCCTGCTGCATGCGCTCCTCGGTGACGGCTTGATCGGTCCACGTGAGGTTGCGCCATTGGTGTACGTTCCAGGTGGCTACGCGGAAATCGCCGTCTTCCGCAGAACCGGTATGTACGTGGACCCAGCCGCGGGTTTGGGGCCAAGTGAGGGCGAGCAGGAGGAGCCCGACAAGGGTGCTAGCTTTAAACTGGCTGGCCGCCCAAAGAGTCCATGCGCCATGCCATAGGAGGAGGACTGGCCAGGCGAGCGCCAAGGGCGCGAGCCAGGGGATGGGGTTGGGCGAGAAATAGAATCCCAGCGATGCGCCAGCCGTGAAGGGTAGGGCCACCAGGTGAGGCCATAGGGAGAGCCAGAATCGGAGGTACTTACTTCTTGCCATACCGCGCTAAAAACGCTTTTTCCTTGGCTGTCAGGCCGTCGTAGCCTACGCGTCCAATTTTGTCGAGAATGGTGTCCAGGTCGAGTCCATCTGCGGCGACTACCTGGAGGTGGCCACCCTTGTTCTTTTTACGGCGCTTGGAAATCCAACGGATCTCGGGGAAGAGCCATGTGGGGGATTTGGCGAGGGCCCAGCCGGCAAGTGCACCTCCGAGGTGGGCGAAGTTGCCGCCTGCATTCGGGCCTTGAAGGCCGGAAACACTGACCGCCAAGAGCAATAGGCTGACGCCCCAGAGCGGAAGGCGTAGGATGCCAAAGACGTAGACCGGCATGGAAGGGGAAAGACGTGTTGCTGCGAGCAATAGCGCTAAAACTCCGCCCGATGCCCCCACAAGTGGAGGCCAGCCCGGGGACCAAAGACTGGCGAGCACGTAGGCGATTCCCCCCGCGGCCATGCCCAGCACGAAGAGCCGACTGACCTGCGCGTCCAGCCAAAAAGTCTTGAGCATGTGGCCCGCGAAGTAGAGCATCAAGGCGTTAAGCAGCAGGTGCATAAAGCCGTAGTGCAGGAAACCGTAGGTAACGAGGGTCCAGACTTCTCCCAATTGCCAGGCGTGGAGCGGGTGAAGGGCGAAGAGGCGGAGGAGGTTGTTTTCAACGTCCAACCCGAAGGCCCAGCCGAGGACTTCGGCGAGCGTTTGGACCACAAAGCAGACGGCTAAGACGAAGATCCAAAGGTGTACCTGAGACTCACGCATCCAAGCGCGAAGGCTCGTGTATCCACGGCTAAAGTCATTTGGAGGCATGGCCCGGCCCATGGGTTAGAAACGGCGGAATTGGTTTCGTTTCCAGTACCGAAGGAGCAAATAGCCGAAGACCATACCGCCGATATGCGCAAAGTGGGCGATGTTGCTTCCTTGGTTGGCAAAGCCTGCAAAGAGCTCAAAGAGACCGTAGATGGCGACGAAGTACTTGGCCTTGATGGGCATCAAAAAGTAGAGGTAGATGCGCTGTTCGGGGAAGGTCATGCCAAAGCCCAAAAGGAGGCCAAAGACCGCTCCGGAGGCGCCCACCGTGGGAATTTGCAGCATGTACTGCGCGAGCTGTCCGGCAAGCGGATTGCCCGTCACGTTGTACTCGTTCACGTAGGAGTAGTATTCAAAGACGTTGACCCCCAAATGGCAGAGGGCGGCTCCAATGCCGGTCACAAAGTAGAAGATGAAGAAGCGCTGGCTACCCCAAAGGTTCTCCAAGGACATGCCAAACATCCACAGGGCGAACATGTTGCCGAAGATGTGGCTGAAGTTGCTCAAGTCGTGGAAGAAGAGGTGCGTCACCAGCTGGTAGGGCTGAAAATGCTCGGATTGGGGCAGGTACAGGCCAAACATCCCCAGTAAGTCGGTCCCCATTTGGGCAAACGTGATGCTGGCGAAATAGGCCAAGCCATTGATGATCAGCAAGTTTTTGATCACCGGGGGCAAATAGGAAAAGGAGCGACGTGGGTACATAGGCTAGGCAAATTGAGCCGCAAGGGTGGCTCCATCTAAAATACGGGCAATGGGTTTTCCTTGAGCGTTTGTCCAAGGGTTTTCACAGGCAAAGAGGCGGTCCACTAGGGTCTGCAAATCTCCACCGCTAGGGATGGGGGCGGTGCTGCTCCAGTGGTCCAGCCAGGCCAGGACATACGTTTGGAGGGCGGCTTCGTCTTCGTCGGGCGCGGCGCGCAGCAAGTCCTGCAGCCACTCCATCGCTTGTGCAGCGCTCAAGAAATGCGGGCCAGCCGTCATGCGCAGGGCCGATCCGTCCTGCTCCCACCGAAAGCCCAGGCGGGGCAAAATATCCACCCAGTCGGCCCAATGGTTGGAGGGCGCGGCGTCTAGGTCTTCTGGGAAGAGCCAGGTTTGGGAGGCGAGGCTTTCCCCTGCTTGAAGCGCTTCGTGGAGTTCCTGGTGCAGGATGTGTTTTTGAGCCCGCGGAATGTGCACGGTCACGAGTCCGGATTTCAGCGAGCTTACGGCAAAATGCGGAGCGAGAAAGGCACAAAACCCTTGGCTACCGCTTTGGGGGCGGTCAGAGCCCCCTCCGCCTTCAAAATCCCAGGCGCCCTGAGTTTCCTGCGGGCTGCTGGGCGGGGCAAAGAAGTCAAAGCTCTCGCGCGCCGTGGCGCTGGGACTGGGATTGGGGCTGCGGTAGCCGCCCGTGCGAGGCCCAGTGGACTCCTTGAATGGATTGTAGGTGGGGTCGACCTGAATGCTTGGGGCCGCTGGTATGGGTCGCGCATCCAAGTCCACGTGTTGCTGCAGATTGGTCTCAAAGTCCAAGGTGGGAGCCACCTGGTGGATGCCCAAAGCCCGCTTCACGGCACTGCGCAAAATGGCGTAGATGGCGCGTTCATCCTCAAACTTCACCTCGGTTTTGGCGGGGTGCACGTTGACGTCGACGCGGTCGGAGGGGACCGTGAGAAAGAGGACGTAGGCGGGGTGGTGCTCCGCCGGAATGAGGCCCTCAAAAGCTTCTACAATGGCTCGGTGCAAGTAGCCACTGCGAATGGGCCGCTTGTTGACGTAGAGGTACTGGTCGCCGCGGGTTTTTCGGGCATGTTCGGGGCGCAGTACAAAGCCTTCCGTCTTGACAACATCCGTTTCTTCTTCGACCGGTACCAGGCGTTCGTTGGCCTTTTTGCCTAGGATTTGCGCTACGCGTTGGCGGGCATTGCCGGCGTCCAAAATCCAAACGTCCTTGCCGTTGTGCTTCAACTGCATTTTAAGCGCGGGATGGGCCAGTGCAATCGCCGTAAACGTTTCCGAAATATGCTTGAATTCAATGGCGTCGTTCTTCAAAAACTGACGTCGCGCAGGGACATTGAAGAAAAGGTTCTTCGCCGTAATGCTCGTTCCAATGGGGCCCGCGGCTTTTCTAGCTTGGCCCAGTTGGCCGCCGTCGCAGCTGAGTTCGGTGGCTACTTCGTGCTGGACCGTTCGGCTCTTGATGGTTGCGTGAGAGACGGCTGAAATGGACGCCAAAGCCTCGCCCCGAAAGCCCATCGTCTGCAGGGCAAAGAGGTCGTCGGCGGACTGCAGTTTGGACGTGGCATGCCGCGCAAAGGCCGCAGCGAGGTCCTCGGGGTCCATGCCGCATCCGTTGTCGATGACTTGAATGGACGTTCGACCTGCGTCTTGGATGAGCACCATCACCTCCGTAGCCCCAGCGTCCAAGGCATTTTCCATCAATTCCTTCACAATCGATGCCGGGCGCTGAACGACCTCGCCGGCGGCAATTTGATTGGCGACCTCCTCGGGGAGGTGGTGAATGACGGGCATGGACTTAAAGAATGTGTGGGATGGCGAGGTAGCGAAGCACAAAGTAGGCCAAAGCCCCCAGGATCAAAATCAACATCAAAGGCCCGCGCGCCGAACTGCCCTTCGCATTCGTCGTGCGCTTGGAGGCCCAGGCTTCACGGAGCTGTTCGCGGCGGTTTTCCGACGCACTCAAGGCTTGGCCCTGGCGCTCTGCGCGCAGGGATTCCAGCTTGGCTTTTTTCTCGTCGTAGTAGCGGTGCTG
>JALQUY010000087.1 GCA_023260615.1 Schleiferiaceae bacterium | reverse complement strand
GTTAAATTTCATGCGGCACGACTAGGCGCCCGGGTCTACGGCACAATTCGTGCTACTTTCACGGTATGAAACGTTGGATTTTTGCCGCGGGCTGTCTGGCTAGTACGGCACTTTTGGGCCAAACCTACGCCGGCCTTGGCTTTGGCGTCACATCTGGCGCGGGCCTGTATGCCGAACACTACATTCACCCTAAATGGTCCTTGGAAGCCAACATTGGCATTCCCGCCGTGGGCTTTGGCGTGAACTATGTGCTGCATGATGCTCGACGGGTTCAATTGGGTAAAGCGTATTCCGCCGAAGAATTGTTTCAACGCGGTAAAAAGAGTAAGAATACCGGACGTCTCACGGCTGGCGTTACGCTTACGGGGGCCATTTTACCCGATGTTGGCTTATTTCAATACCGTTTTTGGAATCTAGGCTTGCACAAAACGATCCGAAAGACCGACTTCGGCATGGAGCTTGGCCTCATGCGCGGCGCCATCGTCACCGGCCCCTCCGGTAGCACCTACCCGCAGCCTTTCACCTCTCCAGGCATACAATTCACGCTGGGCCGTTCGCTTTTTGAGCCAGGACCCTTGAAGCGCCTAAAGCAGCGGGTTTCTTCGTTCTAACACCCCCAGCGATTCCCGCCGGGCATCGCGCTGCTTCCTCCTAGACTTCTCCGCGATTCCCTCCGGGCATCGCGCTGCCTCCGAATTCCGAATGAAAAACCCGAGCGCCCTCCGGCGCTCGCTTCTTTTTGGCCGCACCGGCCGGCTCAAGCACCGCTTGGCCGCCGCGGGCGGCCAAAAAAAAGCCGCCACTCTCGTGGCGGGTTTTTCATTCTTAGTGATCCCGGCGCGATTCGAACGCGCGACCGTCTGCTTAGAAGGCAGATGCTCTATCCAGCTGAGCTACGGGACCGAGGGCGCAAAAATAGGGCGATATCCCGGTGCAAACAGGATAAAACGACTAGGCCGAATGAAAATGCTACCTTTCTTGAACGAATGAAGAATGCATCCCCCTTTTCCGTTCTTGGCGCTGCCCTATGGCTGTTCAGCACGATTGGAGTTACCCACGCGCAAGCACAATCTAGCCCCACCTGGGCAGAGGACGTCGCATGCCTGATATACAGCCACTGCACCAGCTGCCACCGCGATCAGGGCATCGCTCCGTTTGCGTTAGAGAGCTACCAGGACGCCCAAGGGCAAGGTGTCGCCTTGAAGTTAGCTACGCAGTCTGGCCACATGCCCCCGTGGCCCGCAGCGGAGGGACAGGGGCATATCGGATTTCGGAAAAACCTAACCTGGCAAGAAAAAGAAATCCTGCGCCAATGGGTAGAAAACGGCATGCCACGAGGCGATAGCACTCAAGAACCTGCCGCACCCACCTTTGCATCGAGCTACCAAATTGCGAGCCCAGATCTCATCGCTGAATTCCCTACGTATACGGTACCTTCCACCCTAACGAGTGATTTGTACCGCTGCTTTATCGTGAATAACCCGCTTTCGGGCACGCATTATTTAAATGAAATTGAAGTAGTGCCGGGAAACGGGGATGCCGTACACCATGTGCTGCTCTATTGGGACAATAGCGGTATTCCCGCTCAAAAAGACAGTGCAGACCCAGGTCCAGGGTATACCAGCTTTGGTGGTATTGGGAGCAATTCAGCGGTACTCGTGGGCGGCTGGGTTCCTGGGCAGGACAAATGGGTAGCGCCACCTAGCATGGGCTTCTGGGTCCCGCAGGGTGGCGTCTTCGTGGCCCAAGTTCACTATCCTTCAAGCGCCGCAGGAGAAATAGATAGTACCAAGGTGCGGTTGAAGTTCTCCCCGAGTATCGTTCGGCCCTATTTCATGGACCCCATTCTCAACCACGGTGCCAATTTGACCAACGGACCGCTTGTTATTCCGGCCAACCAGGTGAAGACCTTTCACGCCCAGTACACCGTACCCCAAGATGCTACCGTGGCAAGCATTCTCCCCCATGCGCACTTGATTTGCACCTCCATGAAGGCCTTGGCTATCACGCCGAATGGCGATACTATTCCCCTGATTGACATTCCGGAATGGGATTTTCATTGGCAGATGAATTACCGGTTTAAGAATTTGATTAAGGTGCCGGCCAATTCAACGCTTCACGGTTGGGCCACTTATGACAACACGGCTTTTAATCCGAACAACCCAAATTCTCCACCCCAACTCGTCACGGTTGGGGAGGCTACCACGGACGAGATGATGCTCTTTTACTTTGGGTATACAGGCTACCAAAACGGAGACGAAAACACCGTAGTGGATCCAAGTGGCCATGCGGTACACCATGCAGGCTGTGCGATGACTCATTTGGAACTTCCTGAACCGAATAGCGCGTGGCAGTGGTCCCCCTACCCTAACCCAGCGCGTGATCATTGGCACGTGAATGCACCAGAGGACGGGTTACGTCTTCGGGTACTGGATGGTCTTGGCCGAATTCGCTTTGAAGGCCCACCTCCACCAACCCTGGATATCTCAACATGGCCCCCAGGTCTTTATGTCGCCGAGATGCAGACAGAGCGTGGTACTTTTGTCTACAAATGGAGCGTAGGTACTTTTTAATTCTCGTTTTGACGTGTGCGACTTCCAGTCTTTGGGCGCAGGCGTCTGATGCTCCCGCCAAACGTGCAGCTCTCGCGTCAGCCATCTTGCCTGGAGCGGGTCAGTTCGTAAACCACCAGGCATGGAAGGCTCCGATCGCATGGGGCATTATGGCGGGTGCAGGCTACTTGCTGTATACCAATCAGACGACGCTCAACCGCTTGAGTACGGCCATTGACCTGCGCTACGATGGCGATCCAACCACGGTGGACGAATTTGACGGGCGCTTTACAGATTCCCAACTTTTTACCTTGAAAAATGAGACGCGACGGTCCCGGGACTATGCCGTCCTTGGAGTAGGTGGCGCCTATTTGTTTCAAGTCTTGGACGCCTATGCCTCGGGCTTTTTGGTTGAATTTGACGTCTCGCCCACGTTGACGGGCTCCCTTTCTCCCGCCGTTGAACCGCTCGCCCCCCTGGGCGCCAAACTCACCTTCGCATGGCCTTGAACATCGCCTTAATTGGCTACGGCAAAATGGGCCGTGAAATTGAAGCCGTTGCGGAGCAACGCGGGCACCGCATCGCGGCGCGCGTGGGGCGCGAGGGCATGGAGGCGCACGATTGGACGGGTGTCGACGTGGCCATTGAGTTTACGCAGCCCGATGCCGCCTTTGCGAATGTGGAAGCGCTTCTTGCGCAGGGCATTCCAACGGTCTGCGGCACGACGGGCTGGTTTGCGCGCGTACCGGAACTGGATTGTAGCCAAACGCCCCTGGTGTATGCCTCCAATTTTTCGCTTGGGGTGAACATCGCGTTTCAAGTCAACCGGTATTTGGCCGAATTGATGGCCCCGCATTCGGACTACCGTGCGGAAATTGAAGAAATCCACCACACTGCCAAAAAGGACGCACCGAGTGGAACCGCCATCACGCTGGCCGAAGGCATTTTGGCCGCCAACCCTGCGCTCAACGGCTGGGCCCTGCAGCCTGGTGTACCCGATAACGCCCTCCCCATCCATGCGGTCCGAAAAGACCCCGTTCCAGGTACCCACACGGTGACCTACGATTCCGCGGTAGATCAACTCAGCTTGACGCATGTAGCACATTCGCGCGCAGGTTTTGCCCTTGGAGCGGTGCTCGCGGCCGAACGCATAGGTGCCTTATCCTCCGGAAGCCATACTTTTGCCTCCCTCCTCTTTCCTCCAGCCCGCTAAAACGCGCCTGAGACCATGATCTCCAAGCTCCAAAAATTTACCGAAAGTGTTACCCTCGATGTTTTAGGGGTCGTCATCGTTGTGAGTGCCTCCATCGCGATGGGCTACCACCTCACGGTCATTGACGGAATTCCCATTGGCATTCTATCGACCATTGGAGCGGCCTTTTCCATGATGGCCACGCGTTTGGTCACCAAGCGCAACAACTGGGGCAACCTGATCGGGGTATTAACCACCGTGAATACGACTATTGTCGATTACTATTTGGGCAACCAAGCCGCCTTGTTGACCTATCCCGTTTCCTTTTTTGGAAATATTGCGTCGTTTTGGTTTTGGCGCAAGAAGGGCAACCGAACGCCACGCAAATTCGACAACTGGTACTTCGTGAATGCGGGAATCGCCACCGTCATGGCTATCACCCTGAACTACATTGGCTTCAGTGGCTATTTGGCACATGAGATTTTGCAAGAGGACTTGGCCAAATTTTGGGTAACGACCATCATCACGGCCCTCACCTTTTCGGGCACCCTCAACATGCCACGCATGTATGCCGACACGTGGGGCTTCTATGAGGTCTACAACGGCTTTAAACTCTACCAGAACGTGCTCTTTGGCAACATTGCCTACGTGGCCAAGTACATCTTCTACTTGATCAATGCATTGCTGGGCTGGCTCGTGTGGCACCAAGTGCGCCGCCGCGAGTCGAATTAAGGCTGCGTTTCCTGAGGGAGGCCCCAAGCCCAATAGGCTTCGTGTTTGGCCATGCGTCGATGCGTCACCCAGAGCCCGACGAAGAAATTCACACTTATCGGCATTAAAAAAAGGTAATTGACTGGATCCAACAGACCTATGCCCATGAGCACACCAAAGAAGACAGTTTGGAGCAGCCAAACGGCATGGCGTGCCTGACTTTTCCGACGTCCTGATCGTTCTACCCAGCCAACCACTGCAGCTGCTGCAAGTCCATAGGGGATGGACACGAAAAATGCAACCGACCAGCTGATGAACGTGATGATACCAAAAATTCCCAAGGTATCCGCATCCATCATGGCCACGGAATAAACGGCAGCTAACATCCCAAAAAGCACCCCCGCGAGGAAGCCTGTCCAAACCCCCACCAAGAAAAAGAAGCCAAATCGCAGCCCAAAAGATGCACTCATCCTTGACTGCGTTTGAGCAGCTCGGCGTGCAGCACATCGACTTGCTCCGCGAGATGCGCTTCGTCCCCATCGTTTTCTACAATGAAGTCACCCTCCTTGAGGTAGCTTCGTTTTTTGGCATCCGGCCATTGGCGGGCCATGCGCTGCTCCACTTCTTCCCGACTCATGCCCGAACGCGCCATCACACGCTCCACCCGCAAATCGCGTGGGGCTTCCACCAGGACAATGGCGTCGCAGGTTTGGAACGTTCCAGACTCAAACAGAATAGCGGCCTCCCGCAGGATATAGGGGCTGCTTTGCGCTTGGTGCCAGGCCACAAAATCGTCGTGTACCGCTGGATGCACAAGTGCATTGATTTGAGCCGTGGCCTCCGGCGTCCCAAAGGCGCGCGCTGCCAATTCTTTGCGCTGCAGAACCCCATCCACGTAGATACCCGGACCAAAGGCTGCTTCAATCGCCGCCTGAAGGCTTGCGCTTTCCGACATGAGGCGCTTGGCCGCATCGTCCGCCACGTAAACAGGTATTCCTTTTGCGGCAAGGAGAGCGGCGACCGTGGATTTGCCCGCACCGATGGATCCGGTTAGGCCGATGTGTTTTGGAGGCATGCTGAAAGGTAGGGCGAATCGCGATTTCGTCGAAAAGCCTCCACGGATTTTGCAGGAATTGCCATGGTTGCTCTTGAGCGTACGATCACCTTCGTCCCATGAATCCCACGGCTTTCTTCTTTCTCGCATTGGCCATCATCGTCGTTGAAACGGCGCTCCGAAGCCGGAAAAAGCGGAGCACCTCCTGGACAGAAACGATAAGAAACATCACCCTCGGGCTCAACGAGCGCCTCCATGCGCTTTTACTCACCGCCTTTAGCGCCAAACTCTACGCCCTCTGGCAGCCTTTTGCCTTTGAGGCCCCGCCTTCCTGGGTGCAAGTCCTACTGGCCATCTTGGGGGTGGATGCGGTTTGGTACATCTACCACCGAAGTTCGCACCGAATATCGCTCCTCTGGGCTGCGCACCTCACTCACCACATGCCCAAGGAGTACACCATGTCGGTAGCCGTGGCCGCCAGCCCCATCGGCGTGGTAGTTCGGGCTTTTCTGTATGGGCATTTGGCCCTCTATGGCATTGCCCCGGAGATCATCTTCTTTGCCCAAGTGTCCAATGCCCTTTACGGCTACATCCTGCATACCGAACTCTGGAACTATCCCCGTTGGATGAACTACGTGCTGGTAACTCCCGCTTTTCACAGAATACACCACAGCTGCAGCCCAAGCCACATCGACAAGAACTATGGCAATGTCTTCACCTTTTGGGACCGCCTATTTGGAAGCTATTGCTTGGACGATGCGCCTCTCGTGTATGGAATCACCAAGACACCCAAGCAGCGCGACTACCTGCACGACCAGCTCTTCTACCTGGCACAGCTGGTGAGGAATTTCTACCGCTACCCTTTTGGACGGGCCCTTCGCCTTGTTTTTGCTGGTCCTGAGGCTCAAGACGCCGACCCACCTCACTTGTACTCCCTAGACCTCCGTCCGAGTGCCGGAGAGGTCCTCCTGGGAATTGGGCTATTTATCCTTTGCTACCACTCTATATTTCAATGGGAGGCGGGGCAGCGTAGCTTTTGGGCTGTCCTAGTCGGAGCGCACCTAGGCATTGCGCTGTGCAGTGGGCTGTTGAGCACCTTTGCACGCCGAGTGGGCGTGCTCCGCGCCTAGTCGCAAAGCCCCGCCGCGCGAAAGCCGGCGGGGTTTTTCT
>JALQUY010000086.1 GCA_023260615.1 Schleiferiaceae bacterium | reverse complement strand
CTTTCTTGATCGAGACCACAGGTACCTGGTGCCAATACTGCCCCAACGGTGCCGCTTTGATGTTGAAAGAACAGCGCCGTTACAACGTGGACGGTGATAGCAACATCCGCGTAATCGGTTTTGCTTCGCACACCGGCGACTTGTTGGAGACTCCCGTTCAAACCTTGTTGAACAACGCGTTCCCCACCAGCGGCGTTCCCAACTTCTACGTAAACAACGCGGATGCAGGTCAAAGCATTGCGGGTCCTACCGCTGCCGCGTTGAGCGGAACGCCTTTAGTCGGCGTAGCGCACGTACACCACGAGAATGCTACGGGTGACACGGTCATCGTGGACGTAAAGGTTCAATTCTTCGAAGACAGCAAGAACACCTCCTACTTTGTGCAGAGCTACTTGTTGGCCACCGGTATTGAGGCACGTGAGTACACGGTGAACGGAATGCCCGTTAACCTCAACCAAACCTCTTCCGTACCCATCGTTACGACGGGTTCTGGCGTGACTCCATCCACGTGGGCGGTAGATACCGTTGGCCGCAAAGCGGGCGATGTGTACACCCACGATCACGTGCCTGTAGTTTCTGGCGTCACCGACTTCGAGTGGGGCGTCACGTTGGATACCGTTAACCCCTTGGGTCGCTCCTACTTCAAAGGCGACATCTTTGGTTCTAAGTACACGCCTATCCAGATCAAGCTTCCCAAAGTACTCCCCTCCGTTCCTGGTGTAGAGTATGAAGTAGTGACCATCATCTGGTCTGAGCGCTTTGACGGAACTGCTGGCGTGCTCTTCGTCAACGGCTACGAGGGCTAATAAGCTCCTGCCTCTAAAAGACAACGCCCCGCAGATGCGGGGCGTTTTTTTTGCCTACATGCGGCCTCGCGGGAGTGCTTTGGAAGCCGCAGGCCTGTGGTAGGTTAACCAGCCTGGGTCGCTGCCTGGGTAGGCGCCACAGGGCATGAAGCCCAACGAACGCAAGAGATGACTGGAATGGAGATTTTCGGGATGGTGCTGCGCATACAGCTTGCCCAGTTTCTGGGCGTCCACCCAGGCGAGAACAGCCTTGCCGGCTCGAGTTCCATAGCCTTGGCTCCAATAGCGGTGGTACCACCGAAGTCCGAAGTCGATGCCATGGACTCCTCTTCGGAGGCCGCACCACCCCAGGCATTCGCCGTCGCTCCGGCGAAAGACCCACCAGCGGCCAAAGCCATGCTGTTCAAAGTGGCGGTAGCTCTGCACAAAGGCCTCTGCTTCCGCCACGTCCTTAAACGGCAAATCCCCAGTCCATTGAAGGACACGGGGATCTGCGTTGAGGGTATAAAGGTGTTCGCCGTCGCCGGCTTCCCAGGCTCGGAAGACGAGTTCTGGGTGCTCCGGTTGCATTATTTGTCCATGCGGCGCATGCGACGATTACCCGCTTCTTTTTGGGCTTCCATCATGTCGTTCATGCGCTTTTGGAACTTGGAGGTCTTGCCACTTGCTTTGTTGGCCATAAGCTGAGCGTGGATGGCCTCCTCGTCGATGAAGAACTTTCGGATCGCCCATTGCTGGCCAAAGATCAAAATGTTACTCACGAAGTAGTAGAAGGACAGACCCGACGCGTAGTTGTTGAACCACACCAAAAGCATCACCGGCATCAGGTACTGAATGATGAGCATTTGCTGCTGCATCATGCTGTTGCCCGACTGCGGCGTCATGGAGTTGTTGAACTTGGTGTACAAATAGGTCGAGATGGCCATGAGGATGGTGAACAAGCTCACGTGATCCCCGTAGAACGGAATGCTGAACCACTGGCCAAATTCAAAGACCGAATCGTAGGCCGACAAATCGTCCGCCCACAGGAAGGACTGCTGGCGCAGTTCGATGCTCGCCGGGAAGAAGCGGAACATAGCGATGAGAATGGGAAACTGAAGCAATTGAGGAATGCAGCCTCCCAAGGGGTTCACACCCGCCTTTTGGTAGAGGGCCATGACTTCTTGCTGCTTCTTCACCGCGTCGCCGTCCTTGTGGCGCTCGTTGATTTCGTCGAGTTCTGGCTTAAGGACGCGCATCTTCGCCATGCTCTTGTAGGACGAGAAGGTCAAGGGACTCAATACTAGCTTGATAATCAGAGCCATCAAGAAAATAATCAGACCATAGTTCCAGCCAAAGTCGTCAAAGAAGTTGAACATAGGGATGACCGCTCCTTTTGAGATCCAACCAAAGATGCCCCAGCCAAAGGGGATGATCTCGTCAAAATGCTGGTCGTAGGCCTTTAAGGTGTTGTATTGGTTGGGACCGTGGTACCACAAGCCTGTGGCATGTACCCCGCCGTTGCTACCCGCCAAGGTGAGCTCAGAACGGAACAAGCGGGTGTGGCCCGTATCGCTCACTTCGGGCGTCTTCGTCACCAGATGTGCGGTCGTGAACGGCGTCTCCGTAGAGAAAATGCTGGCGAAGTACTGCTGCTTGTGAGCTACCCAGCCTATGTTGCTGACAGTTTCTTCGTCGTCGCGGCCGTCGCTCAGGTAATCATCGGATTCATCTGCCGCATCCCAGAAGTAGGTGGAGGTGTTCTGGGCTTCGTTCTTCAAGCTCTTCTCGTTCCGAATACCGTCCTGCTTCCAGTCCAAGGTCACATTAGCTGCCCCTTCTACATCCAGAGCCCACGTCAAACCGTAGCCTTCCCCCAAGGTGTAGGTCCACGTGGTGGCGCCCGAGGTCATGGTGAGGCTTTGGCTTCCGTTATTGCCAATACTCTTAAGTCCAGTGAATACGCCTTCGTGTGCGCCCGCCATAGACTGTCGGCCGTTGACGAGGTAGAGGTCTTCGCCGTTGTAGCGCTTGTAGTCCTTGAGTTGGACTTGCTGAAGTTGGGCCCCAGCGGTCGTGAAGGTGTACTTCACTACGTCGTTCTCGAGAACAAAGGTTTCAGGGGCGGGTGCCGTGCTGTCGACGACCATCACCTCTGCGGGAACCGCATCAGAGATGGGCTGTGCCTCAGGCGTTTCTTCTACTACCGCAGCAGCAGCTTCTTGCTCGGGGGCGTCTGGCTGCAGTTCGGAGGCCCAAAAGCTCATACCGAACAAAATGGCTGCGATCAGTACGAAGCCAATGATTTGATTGCGGTCAATCGATTTTTCTTCCAACATATCAGGAATTCTTGTGGGTCATTGCCGCAGCTACGAAGGCCACGAACAAGGGGTGGGGGTTGGCCACCGTGGATTTGTATTCGGGGTGGAATTGGACGCCCACAAACCATGGATGGCTGGGGATTTCCACAATTTCAACTAAGCCCGTTTCGGGGTTGGTTCCAGCGGCCACCATACCGGCAGCTTCCAGATCCGCCTGATAGGCATTGTTAAATTCAAAACGGTGGCGGTGGCGCTCTGAAATGGTCGAACGGCCGTACAGATTTCGGCTAATCGTACCCTCTTTCAAATCACAATCACAGGCGCCCAAACGCATGGTTCCGCCCATATCCGTCACTTTCTTCTGCTCCTCCATGAGGTCAATGACTGCATGGGGGGTTTTTGGATTGACTTCGCTGGAGTTGGCGTCCGCAAGCTTCAACACGTTGCGCGCGTACTCAATGACAGAAGCTTGCATCCCGAAGCAGATGCCCAAGAAGGGGATGCCCTCCTCACGGGCGATGCGCACCGCTTCAATTTTTCCTTCAAAGCCACGCGCTCCAAACCCAGGGGCAACGAGCACGCCGTGCAAGCCCTCCAAGGCTGCTTTCGCATTGGCGGGGGTTAAGTCTTCGGAGTGGATCCAACGCACTTCCACTTTGCTGCGGTTTTCAGCGCCAGCATGGATGAGGGCTTCGGAGATGGATTTGTAGGAATCCTTCAGCTCTACGTATTTACCGATCAATCCAATCTCTACCGTAGAACTGGGGCTTTGGAGGCGATCTAAAAAGTCGCTCCAGCGCGCCATGTCGGGACTGCCCGTGGTGGGTAAGCCCAATTTCTCCAGCACAACGCCGTCCATGTTCTGGGCCAACAGGAGTTGGGGCACCTCGTAAATGGTTTTGGCATCCAAGGACTCAATGACGGCATCGGGAGTTACGTTGCAAAACAGCGCCAACTTTCGCTTGATGTCGTCCCCTAAGGCATGCTCGGAACGACAAACCAAAATATCAGGTTGTACGCCGCTTTCCTGGAGCATTTTCACCGAGTGCTGCGTGGGTTTGGTCTTCAATTCCCCCGTCGCGCTCAAGAAGGGCACCAAGGTCAAATGAATGCTCACGCAGTTCTTGCCAAGCTCCCAACGGAGTTGACGAACAGATTCGATGTAGGGAAGTGCCTCAATGTCGCCCACGGTACCTCCGATTTCCGTGATGACAATTTCGTATTCGCCACTTTCGCCCAAGAGCTGCATGCGGCGCTTGATCTCGTCCGTGATGTGCGGAATGACCTGCACCGTCTTGCCCAAATAGTCTCCGCGGCGCTCTTTGTCAATGACGTGCTGGTAAATCCGGCCCGTGGTGACGTTGTTAGCTTGCGAGGTGGGACGGTTGAGGAAGCGCTCGTAGTGCCCTAAATCCAAATCCGTCTCCGCACCATCGTCCGTCACGTAGCACTCACCGTGCTCGTAGGGATTAAGTGTTCCCGGATCAATGTTGATGTAGGGATCAAACTTCTGGATGGTCACGGAAAAGCCCCGTGCTTGCAACAGATTGGCGAGCGAAGATGCCACAATGCCCTTCCCCAAGGAAGAGGTGACCCCGCCGGTAACGAAGATGTATTTGGTATTAGATGCCATGAACGTGTGGGTTCCGGCAAAGTTAGGGTTTTAAAACGCGTAGCTCAACATCAAAGTCGGCATAAACGGCAATTGATTTACACGCTTCGCACGGGGCGTATCGTAGTAGAATATGTTGGCGCGGTTGTACATATTGGTAGCCGCGAATGCCATTTCCAATTTCTGCGTTTTACTGATTTCCCAGGCCTTCTTGGCGGTAAAGTCCAAACGGTGGTAATCCGGCAAGCGCTGGCTGTTCAAATCGCCGTAGAGGATACCCATCTGTCCATTCGCCGTGGTGTAGGGGTAGTCGATAAAGGGCTGTCCTTGAGGATCGGTGAAGGGTTGAAGCTCGTAGTAGCCCTTGATCGGTGTGAAGGGGAAGCCCGATCCGAAGTTCCATCGTAGGTTGATCTCCCAATCCTTCTCGCCCTTGTATGCCACCAAAAGGTTGACGTTGTGGCGACGGTCAAATTGGGGCGCGTAGGTCGTCACCCCATCAAAACGCGTCACTTTACCCAAGGAGTAGACCCCCCAGAAGTACCAGTGCTTGTCTTCGTAGGTCAGCAAGGCGTCGATACCGCGCGCCAAACCGGTTTCCACCATGAAGTCCTTGCGGAGGCGTTCGGGCTGGGATTCATAGACGGGAATGTCATCGTAAATCTTGTAGCGGTTGACGTTGGTAATTTGATTGAAGCGCTTGACATAGCCCTCCAATTCCAAGGTCCAGCGACCCACCACATTCCATTCGCCGCCAAAGACCAGGTGATCAGCCGTCTGCAGCTTGGTACTCAAAGGCTTGCCATTGAATTCGCTGGGGAGATCATCCGCTCCGCTCAGGAAGCCGTAGAAGAGGTTGACTACATCGCGGTCGCTGTTAGCGGCCACAAGGTTTTGGGAATAGCGACCTGCAGAAAATTTGAAGCGCAGGTATTCTGTCGCATTGTACTTCAAGCCCAATCGAGGCTCCACGCGCACCACCGCCAACGAACCGTAGTTGTGCAAGCGCAGTCCGGGCTGAATGAGCCAGCGGCCTTCTTGGCGCTTGTAATCCAGGTAGCCGCCGAGTTCCGTGGTGTTTTGCTCTTGGTCGAGCGTTCGGCCCACGGAATTGGTGTACTCGTATTTGGTATGGTATCCGACAAACTCCAAGCCATACTTAAACTCGTCGTACTTGCGAAGCAGGTAGGTAAAGTCCAACCCACCGTTGAAGCCGTCAATTTGGCTTTCGCGTGGGCGATTTTCCAGCTCGGAGGACTGAATGAGGTATTGACTCTGTGCCAAGTGACCTTCGATAATGGTGCCTGATGAGGCTGGTACTACCAAGAAATCAGCGCCATATCCCGTGGCATTCCACTGGATTGCTTTGTCGCCTGCAAAGCGAACGGCATCAGAAAAGTTGAAGCCAAAGAGGTTGGCCTTGTTCCCTCCGGCGGATTCCACCGTGTATTTTCCATAGATGTCCGTGAACTGGAACGGAAGACCGCCGTATTCCGTCGCCACATAGGGATAAATGACCGGTGCAATAGCATCGAGGTAGGACGTCTTGGCGGACACCATCAAGGAGCTTGGAGCCAGCCCGTCCTTTCCACGCTGACCAATGGGCAGCTCGAGCAGGGCCTTGGTCATGTACGTAGAAGCACTCACTTTGCCTGCGATGCGTTGGCGGTTGCCGGAGCGGGTGCGGATGTCCATGACAGACGAATTGCGGCCGCCGTACTTGGCGCCAAAACCTGCTGTATACACGTCGGCTTTCTGGAGAATATCCGTATCGAACACGGAGAAAAATCCAATGCTGTGGAAGGGATTGTAAAGAATCATCCCGTCGAGCTTGACGAGGTTCTGAATGGGGGCACCGCCGCGGATGTAGAGCTGACCGCCTTGGTCACCGGTCGTGATAACGCCAGGCAGCACTTGGAGTGCACGCATCAAATCGGGTTCGCCACCGATGGAAAAGGTGGTAATGGATTTGGGACTGAGCTGCACAACAGCTGTAGCGACTTTGGTCTGCTGTTCTTGGCGCTTGACGTCGATGACTACGTCTTCGAGCACGACGGTAGATTCTTCGAGCAGGAAGCGCTCAAAGCCAATTCGGCCCGCCTTGACACTGATGCTGCGCGACATGTCCTTGAAACCCGCCATTTTGACCGTCACTTCATAGGTGCCTGCGGGGATGCCATTAATTTGGAAATAACCGTCCGAATTGGTGTAGGCCGACAACGCCTGGCTCAAGCCTGCTTTTG
>JALQUY010000085.1 GCA_023260615.1 Schleiferiaceae bacterium | reverse complement strand
GGCGTTGCTCGATTTCAAAGCACTCAGGCGCGCTGATATCCTCTAGGTTGATGCCGCCAAACGTAGGGGCCAAAATTTTAACCGTCTCGATGAATTTGTCCGGATCCTTGGTGTCCAATTCCAAATCGAAGACGTCGATGTCTGCAAAGATTTTAAAGAGAACGCCCTTGCCCTCCATTACGGGCTTAGACGCCAATGGGCCGATATCGCCCAAACCTAACACGGCCGTACCGTTGGAGATGACTGCCACCAAATTGCCTTTCGCCGTATAGCGGTAGGCATCCGAAGGGTTCGCCGCGATTTCCAAACAGGGCTCTGCCACCCCTGGGGAGTAGGCGATGCTCAAGTCGCGCTGCGAGTTGGACGGCTTGGTGGGTATGACTTCAATCTTTCCGGGCCGAACTCCTTCATGGTAGTCCAGGATGTCGCGCTTGCGGATGGGTGCGTTCTTCTTTGCCATAGTTGCGTTGCAAAGTACAAAGGTGGGGCTGATTTCTTATTGAACTACCTTTGGGCTCAGACTAAACGCATATAATCGTGTACACAGGTTTACTCCACACGCACCGAACGGTTGCCTACCTCTTTTTACTCTCTGCAATTGCCTTGGTGCTTTTGGCCATTTACCGCCGTCTTACAGGCGCGTCGGCCACTGATTCCAAAATGGCCCTGCTCGCCAAAATCGCCCTCATCAGCGGCCACACCCAACTCCTCTTGGGTTTGGGCTTGTACTTCGTGGGCCCTTGGTTTGAGCAATTGACCAGCAACACCGCAGAAGTCATGAAGACTGCCGAGCTGCGCTGGTTTGCCGTCGAGCACATTGCCGCCAACTTGGTGGGTCTGGTGCTCATCACCATCGGCAACAGCAAGTTCAAAAAGGCCACCGATGCCGAAGGCAAGGACAAAGCCGTTTTGATCTACTTTGGATTGGGATTGCTACTGATTGCCAGCCGGATTCCTTGGGAACGCCTTTTCTAAGTTCTGAGTTGCGCGCATGCTAGAACGTGATTCGGCCCGCCCGAGCCAAGCGGAACGCTGCATCTTAATTGGTGCTATAACCCGCGAACAGTCCGAGGCAAAATCGACAGAATACCTGGAGGAACTGCGCTTTTTGGCCTACACGGCCGGTGCGGAAACCCTCGAGGTATTTACCCAAAAATTGGATCGACCCGATTCGGGCACCTTTTTGGGCAGCGGAAAAATGGAGGAAATCAAAGAATACATCCACGACAACGGGGTGGATTTGGCCATTTTTGACGACGAATTATCGCCCTCCCAGCTCAAGAACATTGAGCGCTTGTTCGAGATCAAAGTCATGGACCGAACCAACTTGATTCTCGACATTTTTGCCGCGCGTGCTCAGACCTCCTACGCCCGCACCCAAGTCGAATTGGCCCAGTATGAATACTTACTGCCCCGATTGACCCGCATGTGGACGCACCTTGAGCGACAAAAAGGCGGCATCGGTATGCGCGGACCCGGTGAAACGCAGATTGAAACGGACCGTCGAATCATCAAGCAAAAAATTGCGCTCCTTCGGGAAAAACTGGTGAAAATCGATCGCCAGATGGCCACACAACGGGGCAACCGCGGCACGCTGATTCGGGCCTCCCTCGTGGGCTACACCAATGTGGGAAAGTCCACCTTGATGAATGCCTTGGGTAAGACCGAAGTTTTGGCTGAAAACAAATTGTTCGCCACCCTCGACACGACCGTCCGAAAAATCGTGATCGGCAACCTGCCCTTTTTGCTCACGGATACGGTCGGATTCATCCGAAAATTGCCCACCCAACTCGTCGAATCCTTCAAGTCGACTTTGGATGAAGTTCGTGAGTCGGACATCCTCTTCCACGTGGTGGACATTTCACACGATTCCTACGAGGACCACATGGCCTCCGTGAACCAAATTCTGACCGAACTCAAAGCCCACGAAAAGCCCATTCTGGTCATTTTCAACAAAGTGGATGCGTGGGTCGCTCAGCCCGACGAAGAGGGGCATATCGGCCGAATTGAAGACGTCCAAAACCGCTGGATCAAAGAACTCGGCGGCCAATGCGTGTTCATTTCCGCGACCAACAAAGACAATTTTGACTCCTTGCGCGAGTCCATCTACCGCGCCGTCGCCACGCTACACGCCGCGCGCTTTCCCTTTGATACCTTTTTGTACTAGGGGTTAAAGGGTAAAAGGGTTGAAGGGTTAAAGGGCGCTGGGCGCCTGCTCTCTAGCCTCCTAGCCCTCTAGCTACCAAGCTGTTTACTTAAAAGCCGGAATCCCCGTCACATCCATGCCTGTAATGAGCAGGTGGATGTCGTGGGTGCCCTCGTATGTCACCACGGACTCTAGGTTCATCATGTGGCGCATGATGGGGTAGTCACCGGTAATGCCCATGCCGCCGAGCATTTGGCGTGCGTCGCGGGCGATGGTCAAGGCCATGTCGACGTTGTTGCGCTTGGCCATGGAGATTTGGGCGGTTGTTGCGCGGCCTTCGTTCTTGAGTTGACCCAAGCGGAAGGTGAGCAATTGGGCTTTGGTGATCTCGGTGATCATTTCGGCCAGTTTCTTCTGCTGTAGCTGGAAGCCACCGATAGGCTTGTCAAACTGAACGCGCTCCTTGGAGTAGCGAAGGGCGGTATCGTAGCAGTCCATAGCCGCACCGATGGCGCCCCAGGCGATGCCGTAGCGGGCAGAATCCAAGCAGCCTAGCGGAGCTCCCAAGCCGGATTTGTTGGGCAAGAGGTTCTCTTTGGGGACTTTCACGTTGTCGAAGACGAGCTCACCGGTAGCGGAGGCGCGCAACGACCATTTGTTGTGAGTTTCGGGCGTGGTGAATCCTTCCATGCCGCGCTCGACGATGAGGCCGTGGATGCGGCCTTCTTCGTTTTTGGCCCATACAACGGCCACATCGCAGAAGGGGGCGTTGGAGATCCACATTTTGGCGCCGTTGAGCAGGTAATGGTCGCCCATATCCTTAAAGTTGGTGACCATGCCACCGGGGTTGGAGCCAAAGTTGGGTTCGGTCAAACCGAAGCTGCCGAGCCATTCGCCGCTCGCCAATTTAGGCAAGTACTTCTGACGCTGCTCCTCATTGCCGTAGGCGTAAATGGGGTACATGACCAGGGAAGACTGCACCGAACAGGTCGAACGCACACCGCTGTCGCCGCGCTCAATCTCCTGCATCATCAAGCCGTAGCTGATTTGGTCCAAACCGGCACCGCCGTACTCCGTAGGGATATAGGGACCAAAAGCGCCGATTTCCGCCAGGCCTTTTACGATCTGGGTGGGGAAGGCCGCCTTCTGGGCGTAGTCTTCAATAATGGGGCTGACATCCCGTTTTACCCAATCGCGCGTGGCATCGCGAACGAGCTTGTGCTCTTCCGTGAGGAGTTCGTCCAAGAGGTAATAATCGGGGGCTTCAAAGAGGTCAGGTCGCATAGCAAAAAGGTTGTTGCGGCAAAGGTACGGCAGAGTGCTTTCTGCTTTGTTTAACGCAGTTTGGGATTATTGGTGTGGCGGTCCTTGTCGCGAACCCCTTTGGCGGCCATGCGGCGGTCGAAGGCGGCTTGGAGGTCGGTGCCCGTTTGGTTGGCCAGGCAGAGGGTCACAAAGAGGACATCGGCCAGTTCCTCGCCGAGGTCTTTAGCCTTGTCGCTTTCTTTTTCGGACTGTTCCCCGTAGCGACGTGCGATGATGCGGGCCACTTCGCCTACCTCTTCGGTGAGCTGGGCCATGTTGGTCAGTTCATTGAAATACCGAACCCCGAAGTCTTGAATCCACTGATCGACTTCGGCTTGCAAGGATTGAAGAGGTGCTTCCATGTTATTCTTTGTTTTTGCTGTCCATGGTGATCGTGACGGGGCCGTCGTTTATGAGGGCCACTTTCATGTCCGCCCCAAATTCCCCCGATTTCACAGGGAGGTCAGAGGCATTCCAAAGTTGGTCCAAAAAGTCCTCGTACAAGGGTTTGGAAATCCGAGGATGTGCGGCCCGAAAGTAGCTCGGTCGGTTGCCCTTTTTGGTCGCCGCATGCAGGGTAAACTGAGATATGACCAGAAACTGACCACTGACCTCCATGATGGAGCGATTCATGACGCCTTCGTGGTCTTCGAAGAGGCGCATTCGGCTGATTTTTTGCGCCATCCATGCATTATCTTCAGCGGTATCGCTCTCCTCCCAGCCCGCAAATAGGAGCAACCCCGGACCGATGCTTGCATGCACCTGCCCCCCAATCTTTACGGACGCTTCCAAGACTTTTTGAATGACTACTCTCATTCGTCCAATCCTTTAACTGCGGCATGGCGGTAAGGGTCGTCCCCCTCGTCGCCATGGAGCATGTGGAGGTAATTTTCATACCGGGTAGGCGCCAATTGGTGGGCTTCGTAGGCGGCCACAACCGCGCAGCCAGGCTCTTCTTCATGGGTGCAGTTGTTGAACTTGCACGCCTCGCTAAGGGCAAAAATTTCAGGGAAGTAATGACCTATTTGGTCGCGCTCCATGTCTACTAAGCCAAAGCCGCGAATGCCTGGGGTGTCAATGAGGAAACCTCCCCCATCCAAGGGATGCATTTCCGCGAAGGTGGTGGTGTGCTTTCCTTGGCCGTGGGCGTCAGAGATTTCGCCCGTCTTTAGGTCCAAACCGGGTTGCAGGGCATTGGCCAGGGTGCTCTTCCCCACCCCAGAATGGCCGGAAAACAAGCTGACCTTGTCTCGCAACACCTCGTGCAGCGCATCAAGTCCTTCGCCCGTAGTCGCTGAAACGCGAAGGATGGTGTAGCCCGCTCGGCTATAGCAGGCCTCGCGGTACGCCAACTCGTCCATCTCAGCAGGCCCGTACGCGTCCATTTTATTGAAAACGAGGACAGCTGGTATCTCATAGGCCTCCGCTGTCGCCAAAAACCGGTCCATAAACCCCAGAAGCGTCTTGGGCTCGGCAATGGTGCAGACCAGCACCGCTTGATCCATGTTGGCGGCGATAACCTGCGTTTTCTTGGAGAGGTTGACGGAGCGCCGAACCAAGTGATTCTTCCGTTCATGTACGGCGGAGATGGCGTAGCGCCCCTCCGACTCAGGCTCCACATCCACAAAGTCGCCCACCGCCACAGGGTTGGTGGCCCGGCTACCTTGAAGGCGCATAGCGCCGCGCAAACGCGCGTCCACAAGGGACCCGTCTTCGAGCTGAATTCGGTACCAGCTGCCGGTGGATTTGAGTACGCGTCCTGTCATTTCATACCAAAGATATCTGCCTTACTTTCGGTGAAGGATTATTTTATGAAAAAGTTTCTGCTACTACTGGCCTTTTTGCCCCTCGCTCTGATGGCGAAGGACATCGTGGTGCTTCAAAATGGGCACCGCTTTGAGGGCGAGGTGGTCAAGATTTCCAAAAGCCATCTCGTATTTGCCGCTTCAGGAGAGCGCTACCGCATCCCTGCGAGCGACCTAGCCTACGTCGGCCTAGAGGCACTAGAGCCTGTTTCGGAGGAAGCCGCTTTCAGCGACGTAGACGTTTGCTTGCGCGCCTACAACGACAGCCGTCTGCGCGGCCGGCATTGGCACAATTTCTTTGCCGGCGTATTCTTTGGGCCTGTGACCATCATCTACGATTTGGTGAAGACCTACCACCCCTTGCACGATAGACGCGTGCTGCTTCTCTCCAAAAACAAAGGGTATTTCAGCGACCCCGTGTATTTGGAATGTTACACCTACCGCGCTAAGACCAATGCCACCCTCCAAGCGGCTGGGGGCTGGGCCACCTGGCTCCTCTTCCTAAAAAACTAAGACATGGCGATTTCCACGCATGGTTTGACCAAGCTCTACGGCGCGCAAAAAGCCTTGGATGGCGTAACCTTGGAGCTGCCTAAGGGCCAAATTGTAGGCCTACTGGGTCCTAATGGAGCTGGAAAAAGCACCTTGATGAAAATTTTAACGGGTTATCTCCCCGCCAGCGAAGGCACGGCCTCGGTCTGTGGCCTAGACTGCGCCAAGGAGTCCCTAGAAGTTCGCAAGCGCGTCGGCTACTTGCCCGAACACAACCCGCTCTACCAAGACATGTATGTCACGGAGTTCCTACGCTTTGTCGCTAACCTCTACGGGGCGCCCGAAGAAGCGGTGGAGCAGCGCATCGCAGAGGTGGGCCTCACCCCGGAACGCCACAAGCAAATCAAACAGCTCTCCAAAGGCTACCGGCAGCGCGTGGGCCTAGCAGCTGCGCTGGTGCACGACCCCGAGGTCCTCATCCTAGACGAACCCACGACCGGCCTAGACCCGAACCAATTGGTGGAAATTCGGAAACTGATCCGCAGCGTAGGCGCCAACAAGACCGTGCTCCTGTCTACCCACATCATGCAAGAGGTCGAGGCGCTTTGCGACCGGGTGGTGTTCATTCGCAAAGGGCAGATTGTCCGCGAAGACTCCATTGAAACCTTCACTAAAAAGGGCGGCGAGAACCTAGAAGCGACCTTCCGAAAGGTCACGTCCTAAGACCTCTTTTGCCCCTAGCGCACAAAAAAAGCCGACCCTCAGGGCCGGCTTTTCTTATTTCTTGCGGAAGTAAATCTCAATGGGCACTCCGTGGAAGTTGTAGTGCTTACGCATCTGATTCTCCACGTAGCGGTAGTAAGGATCCTTTACGTACTGGGGGAGATTGCAGAAGTAGACAAACTGTGGGTAGTGCGTAGGTAGCTGCGTGATGTACTTGATTTTCACCTCCTTACCCTTGTAAATGGGCGGCGGCATGTGCTTTACGATGGGCAGCATCTCGTCGTTGAGGCGAGAGGTGCTGATGCGGGTCTTGCGTCGTTCGTACACGGCCATGGCCTCTTCGATGCCCTTCAGTACGCGCTGCTTGGTGAGCGCCGAGGTGAAGATGATAGGGACATCGACAAACGGTTTGGTACGGGCAAGGATTAGCTTGGTGAACTCTTCAGTCGTTTTGTGGTCTTTCTCCACTAGGTCCCATTTGTTCACGAGGATAACGAGGCCTTTGTGGTTCTTCTCGATGACGTTAAGGATGGCCAAATCTTG